>JAUZRN010000006.1 GCA_030950375.1 Rhodothermus sp.
GGTGCTCCAGCACATGGCGCACGCGTGCCGAATCCTGCACATTCAACTTTAGCGTTACACGGAAGCGGCTTTCCGAAGCATCCATCGGTTGGACCAGCAATGCCCGCACCCGCGTATCGCACTGCTCCACACAGTAGAGCAGGTTAGAAAGAGCATAGTCCCGAGCGTCGAGCTCCAGCTCCAGAATGGCGCCAGGTTCGTGCAGCGAAAGCATTCGGATAAGCTGTTCCAGCAAATGCTGGCCAGACACTGCACCACGATAGTGGTGGTTCGACTCTGCAACCGGCAACACAGTCAGGCCGTGTTGCAGCATGACCCGGGCTGCGTCGAACACGTGCAGATCGGGCGTTACGCTAAGGGGAACACCGTGCACCAGCGTTGCGACCGGCCGGTCCGGGTCATCTACCCGGCGAAGCTGCTCGTCCGAAACCACTCCCAGCAAGGTGCCCGCCTCGTTGACCACGGGTAGGTGACGCACCCCCTGTGCTGCCATCTGCGCCCGTACGTGATGTATGGGCACATCAGGTTTCAGGGGCTGTAACCCTTCCTGTATCAGTTGTACGATCCGCATGACAAACCACCTCACGTCATAGCACCCGGCCCTACAGGAGATACCGGGCAAGCCCTGTACCGTTTCCCTTCGTAGCTTTCCTTCTCAACAGATCACCAAATTGTTGCGGCCCCAGCACCACCGTGAGACCGCCGCAATTTTTACCATAGATTTACTTCAGGCATCGTCCGGATGCAAGGGATTTTTTAGTCCCCCGCTCCTCTATTTCTGGCGCATAGAGCCTGCGTTTATGGCGCTTCGTCGGACAAGGGTTGTAGCGTGCGAAAACGTGCCAGGAGCCGCTCCACGTTGGCCTGTCGATGCACGGGGACGCGCAGGCGCAACCGGGCAACCGGTAACGGTGTCTCGTCGTGGCTGTTGCGTGCATACAGATAGGATTCTTCCAGCACGTCAGCCACTTGATAGAGATAGGCAAGCGTTCGTCCTTCGGTCAGCGGGACGCAAACATCCAGTTCCAGGGCCTCGGCCTCAATGCGTTCCTGAAGGCGCCGCTTGAGTTCTTCCAGTCCAATGCCGCGTAAAGCCGAAACGAAAACTGCCTCCGGGTATTCTGCTCGCAGGGTCTGTAGCAATTCCAGACTGGCCAGTCTGTCTATTTTGTTGAACACCAACAGCATCGGTTTGTCAGCCGCCTCCAGTTCGGCCAGCGTTTCGTGGACCACCTGGATGTGATTCTCGAAGCGTGGGTGCGTCGCATCCACCAGGTGCAGGAGCACATCGCTTTCGCGCACTTCGTCGAGCGTGCTTTTAAAGCTTTCGATGAGACGATGGGGCAGCTTACGAATGAAACCGACGGTGTCAGAAAGCAAGACGGGTTTGCCAGGCTCCAGATAAACCAGCCGTGTGGTCGCATCCAGCGTGGCGAAAAGCCGGTCTTCAGCCAGCACACGCGTCCCGGCCAGCACATTCATTAGCGTTGACTTACCTGCATTCGTATAGCCGACAAGCGACACGCGGGTGTAGCGTTGTCGCCTTTTACGTTGCGTGGTTCGCTGTCGGTCGATCCGCTCCAGGCGCTCGCGGAGCACAGCGATGCGTCGAGCGATCAGGCGCCGGTCTGTCTCGATCTGGGTTTCGCCTGGTCCCTTTGTGCCAATGCCACCTTTCTGGCGAGACAGGTGCGTCCACTGGCGCGTCAGACGCGTGCGCATGTATTCCAGTTGCGCCAGTTCAACCTGCGTTTTGGCCACAGCCGTGCGAGCGCGTCGCGCAAAAATATCCAGAATCAGGCCGGTCCGGTCAAGCAACTTGCAACCCAGCGCACGTTCCAGATTTCGCATCTGGACAGGTGAGAGATCATCGTCGAAGATGACCAGATCACTTTTGCGCACTGCTACCAGGCGCCTGAGTTCTTCGACCTTGCCCCGGCCGATATACGTGGCGGCATGGATGCGCCGGAGTACTTGCAGGACCCGATCGGTTACCTTTGCACCTGCCGTGTGGGCCAGCTGTGCCAGCTCCTCCAGCGAATCTTCCACATCCCCGCGCGTCGTTCCAGGCGTCACAACGCCTACCAGAATCGCAGTCTCTGGACGAGGTGATGTGGCCGTATACAACGCTGTTCGCTGCTTCGATTTTATGCCTGTTTTCCTTCTACTTCCTGCAGCTTCAACGTCCGCCAATGCACAAAGTGCCAGCCTATCCTTCCAACGTCTTTCCGTAGCACTGTTGCAGCGTCAGCTCAAAACGGGCATCCAGATAATGGACCAGCAGCCGCCGGAAAGCCGGCTGGCGTACACGCGGAACCACCAGATTAAGGCGGCGCCGCCTGCCCCGAATGTCGGCAAACAGGAATGCAAAGCCGCGCACCTGCCCTTCAGGATCCTGCCAGGGAAAGTAGTCCAAAATCTGTCCCCACCCTACATATCGATCGGCCCGGTTCAAGCCGTCGATAATCCCGCAATCCGTGATGAGCACCTGCTCCGACACAATAGCCGCCCCCAGCCAACACAGGCCGCCGGCAAGATACAGACCTAACCGAAAAACCGGTACCGGCTGTCCATCAAGTACAGCATACGCTCCCAGCGCAATAACCAACAGTAAAAAACCGGTGGGTAGGAGCGGCCAGCGCCGAAGCCAACGCAGATGTACCTGCTTGATCTGGTGATAGTGAAACAGCGTAACCCCCAGAAAAAGCAGCGTTACCCCGAAAAAGCAGACCGGCAAAACGCCGTGTAGCGTGCGCAGAAGTTCAGCCGTTACATTCATGGTGCTGCCACGTCGGGGAACGCGTAGATGGGGAAAGCTACGCGTTGCCGGCCGTTACGGTTTCGACGCGGATACGGAGTGCGACCAGCATCTCCAGGACCAGAAAGCCCAACGCCAGCCCCAAAAAGACGTTCCAGAGTTCCATGCCCACCTGAGTCCGCTGAAGGGCCTCGGCGACGACCTGAGACGAAGCCTCGGGAATCTCCAACAGGGTGACCGTCAGGCCAGTCTGTTTCTGCAGTCGGCGGACGGCTTC
Source organism: Rhodothermus sp. (assembly GCA_030950375.1). Classification (GTDB taxonomy): domain Bacteria; phylum Bacteroidota; class Rhodothermia; order Rhodothermales; family Rhodothermaceae; genus Rhodothermus. Next base: position 3,036 of record JAUZRN010000006.1, read on the forward strand.
TTCGGCGGTGGCCGGACGCAGATCCGATTCCTCAACAGCCGGATTGACGGCTATATGCCGCATCGTCTGCTCTCCGGCCCGCAGCGCATAGATGCCGGGTTGAGCCGGTCCGGGTTCGAAGCGTGCCCAGCGCGTTCCTCCCTGACGTTCAGGCTCGGCCCGGTAGATCTGGCCTTCGGGCCCCACCAGCTCCGGCACGGCTTCTACCGGAAAATCCCACAGACGTACACGGGCTGGGCGACCGGCTTCCAGCGTCTGCGGCATTTCCGTATCCCTACCTGATAGATAAAACACGGCGCGGTAGAGCAGCGGGACAAAAAGTCCCCGCAGCGGGAACTCGCTCCAGGCCGGGTCAGGCGCGACCATCCAGAGCAGCACACGCCCTTGGCCATGTCGCACCTCCTGTAGCAATGGCAATCCGTTGCTGAGTCGAATCAGGGTCTGCTCGTCGCCTGTACCCGGAGCATAGTTCAGGGCAAAAAAGACGGCCGGACGCTCCGCCCGTACCTCCCGCTGACCGGCCAGCTGGACGAACACTCCCTCAAACAGCGGATGCGCCAGATCCATTCGATCGAACGTGGCGATCGGGATTGTGCCGTTCCAGGTGCCAACCAATCCCTGCACATATCCGGCTCCCAGCCGCTCCAGCAGGTGCTGGTAGTCTTCCAGACGACTGTCGGCTCCGGGGAAAAGTAGCAGGCCTCCCCCCTCAGCCACGTAACGCGCCAGCATTGCTATCTCGCCACTCGAAAGGTCATGCAGGCCTACCAGCATCACCGCGTCGTAATTCTCCAGGCTGGTCGCCGGCAATGCTGGCTCTTCGATGCGAGCAATCTCAAAGCGCACACGCTCCTGCCGAATCTCCGGGGAGAGGGCCAACTCCAGATAGTCAGTCCTGGCCTGCTCGCCGACTACCAATAGCAACCGCCTAACCTCAGGCACATGCAGCACCAAATAACGCGCATTATCTTCGAGCAGAGCATCAGGCTGCAGCAATGCTACAACACCCGGTATCCATCCGCGCCGCATTGGGGTGGTCGAAAACGTAACGCGAACTCTACCCCCGGGAGGTAAATCAGCAGACGCCTGCGCCACCCGCTGCGCATCAAGCGTAAGGGTTGCCACCACCCCTTTGATGGCAGCCGTTCCGAAATTGGCCAACGTGGCTTCGATCTGCACTGGCTGCCCCTGCTCAATGATACGACTGACAATCCGCACATCGGTAATGGCCAGGTTGGCCGGCGTCTGTCCGCCCACAGGAATAAGTAGCGTAGGTAGCGGTGCGGGAACAGCTTGAACCAACGAATCGACCAGCATCGAGGCCTGCAGGTCACTGATAGCATAGAGGACCGCCGGGGCCTGCATTTGCTGCACGCAGGTGTATGCTTCTTGCAGGGCGGCTGCAAGTGTTCGGGCACCGTGTCGTACCGTAAGCATGGACAGTTGCTCTTCGGCCACGCTACGTGGCACCGGCTCTGGCGTCCCCAAGGGACCGGCGACCGGTACCACACAGATGCGGGCATCCGCATCGAGCTGCGCCAGAATTCCGGCAGCTATGGCCCGCGCTTGCGTCCAGTAAGCCCCTTCCGCATCACGTACGGCCATCGATAGGGAATTGTCCACCACCAATCCCACCACCGCAATCTGCCCGCCTCCGACCCAGGAGGCCAGCGGTCCCCGAAACACCGGACGCGCAAAAGCCAGCACAAGACAGATCAGCGCCAGCGTGCGTAGTAGTAGCAACAGCCATTGCCGAATGCGGAGTCGCTGCAGGGCCGTCTGCTGCAATTCCTTTAGAAAGATCAGCGAACTGAACGCTACCTGCTGCGGCCGCCGAAAATGAAACAGGTGCACCAGAATCGGGATAGCCGCCGCTGCAAGGGCCAGCAATGCCAGCGGATTTAAAAACGTCATGAGCAGCCTGCCACCATCATTCCTCCAAGCACCGAACCCCAGCCGCTCTGTTCCGTTCCACCTATTCCCAGGCAAAATATACCTCGGCCCCTCGCTCGCCAGGCATAAAACGAAGCCGAAAACGATCGCCTGCCCGTGGGGTCCACACATAGGGCCAGTTTTCGCAACGTCCGGCCTGGCAGATCAGTCGGTCTCCGTGGTAGATCTGTAAGCCCAGATACAACAGATCCCCCTTGCGTCCGCTCAGATCACACATGACCTCACGTTCGGCTTTTCCGAACCTCCAGCGAGCCACCGGAAACTGCAAGGGCAATGCGCCTTCGTCAAAGAGTCCGGACACCAGCGCCCCTTTGAGCTGGCGCACAACAGCTGGCGTGACCGTCTCATCGGCCACCGCTTCGGTCCAGGTCAGCCCTCCCATCAGCACAGCTCGATCTGGTAGCACAAGCCGTGGCCGGAAACGCAGCGCTTCAAGCACATGCACGTCTTCGTCGTACAGCAAAGGGCCAAAAAATTCATGCACCAGCACGTCCACCGACTCTTCTGGCTCGAAATCCTGAATGGGCTGATGCACGCACACCACCTCCGGATAGGCTGCCAGTCGTTCTGCTGCCAGCGCATACAGATACGGATTGGCCTCGACGGCATAGACGCGCCGAGCTCCCAGCCGAACCATTACTTCGGCAAAGTATCCCATGCCGCAACCGGCATCTACGCATACAGCCCCAGCGATAGCTTGGCGATGCGCTCGCAGCAGTCGCAGATAGGCCTGCGTGCGCGCCCGGTCATCATAAATGCTCACGAAGGTCAGCAAATCATCCAGCGCTGCAAACGTGGCTTCAGGCAGGACGTTGAGAATGTCCATAGGATCAACCAAAAACTTTCTTCAAAGCCGGAAGATACGGTGCGGTCGATACGCTCAGAAATGCGCGTCCACGTAGGTATGTAGCATTTCGCGGTTTTGCTCAAGGGTTTGCCAGACCGCTTCGGCGGATGGATAGCTAAAGAGCTGAGCCGTCAGCTCCCAATCGGCCTCCAGCGGTGCCTCTTCATCGCGAGATGGTTCGTCGAAACCGTAGTCCAGCCACGTTGCTCCCATGCTGGCCACCCGTAGCAGGGCGCCAGGTGTTGCCGCTACACCGTCGCCCTGCCCTTCACCATAGAGATCCATCAGGGCCCGAAATAATGGCTCCGGCAACTTCATGTGCAATGCCAGAGCCTGCGTAATGGTCTGCAGACTGTAGCCGAAGACGACTTCTTCCTCTTCGGGCGTGCGCAGCCCGGCACCGAGCTGAAAGGCCGCCAGCGCTACCTCAGGCTTGTTGTAGAGCAACAAGAGCTTACCAAAATCGTGCAGTAGTCCGGCTACATAGGCAGACTCCAGACGCCAGTCACCGGCTTCCGGTGCCTGCTGAATAAGCAGACGCGCCAGGTAGGCCGTGGCTACACAGTGACGCACCAGGTTTAAAAACGGTGCAGCCGTCCGGGCATCAAAAGCACTTTTCATCGACAGCACCCCCATGCTCATAACCATGCCGACAACGGCCGGCGGCCCCAGCACAACGATAGCGTGGCGTACGTCACCGACTCGTCCGCGAAGTCCGTAATAGGCCGAATTGACTACACGGAGCAGACGTGCCACGGCGGCCGGATCGTGTCGCAGCATGGCTTCCACCTCATCCGGGTCAGGAGGCTCTGGCCGCTCCATCAGCTGGATAGCTTCCAGAAGCGTCTGCGGAAGCGGTGGACACTCCAGCTCCAGATCCGTCAACGTCAGAATATGCTCAGAAGGGTTGAGGAAATCCGAGGTCATGAACGCGCTGCGCTGGTACTACTACACGGTCTGTAATTATCGCCCCAAACCACCCGTTCTTAAACAATTTTTTAAAATGTGTAAGTCCCATGGACGCACAGGTATCCAGACAGCTGTCCAATTTTCCAATTTTGTGCGCCTGTACTTACGGCGCATATACTTAACCAACTTGCTGTCCCGTTGCTTCATGTTTTCTATGGTGCCCATTGCCTCCGACCGACTGAATTCTGGAACGCACTCTAATTCAGGGCCTGCGCGCTCGTGAACTCCATGAGCGCACTGCTTGCCTCCTGCACAAGAGGGAAACCTGGAAATTCGTCGGCCAGCCGACGATTCTCGCCATACTGAGCTGACTGTGCTGCGCCAGCAACCATCGGAGTAGCCCCTGCGTTAAGCGTTCATCGCCAGCCTTCCGAACGCCATGCTGTCTCTACTGCTCAGCCTGGGCATGCTCATAAGTATGCCTACCGTCCCCGACACCTTCCTGCTACGCGTGATCAGCTACAACCTGCGCTTCGACAATCCAGCCGACGGCCCCAATGCCTGGCCGCATCGCATCGACCGCATTGCCGCCTTTGTGCGCTTTTTCGAACCAGATGTGCTTGGTGTGCAGGAAGCGCTACGCTCCATGCTCGACAGCCTGCAGGTCCGACTGCCAGACTATCGATGGGTCGGTGTAGGACGCACCGACGGCCGTAATGGTGGCGAATTCAGCGCTATCTTTTACCGAACAAACCGCCTTGAGCTCCTCGAAAGCGACACGTTCTGGCTCTCGCCTACTCCAGAAGTACCTGGCAGCAAAGGATGGGATGCTGCACACGAACGCATCTGCACCTGGGCCTACTTTCGTGATCGCCGAAGTGGCCAGACGTTTTTCGTCTTCAACACCCACTTCGACCATGAAGGAAGTCAGGCCCGCCTCGAAAGTGCCCGTCTGTTACATCGTGTGATTGCCGAACGCGCCCGCACGGCCCCGGTCTTGCTCACCGGGGACTTCAACACCACCGAAAATACCCCACCCTATCAGACGCTCACCTCCGGTGGCCTGCTGCATGATGCACTTTACCGCGCCGAAAACGGACACTATGGCCCCCGTACGACCTGGAATGGCTTCAAGCGACTCATACCCGACCAGCGCATCGACTTTATTTTCGTGAGTGCTAACGTACGCGTACTACACCACGCCATCCTGGTCGACCTGGACGAACAGGGCCGCTTTGCTTCCGATCACCTGCCCGTCGTAGCCGATGTGCTACTGTCTGGCAGACACAGTCGCTACTGAACTGTTCCCGGGAACCCAGATCTGCTGTCGGTACCACCGCTCCTGTTGAAACCTTGCCCAGAAAACTACCAGGTCAACACCCGCTTCATCTTCGGGCACGTGAACGGAAAAGACCTTTGTCTGGTCAATCCCTACGTTGGGATCCAGACAGAGAGAAAATCCGATATCCGCCACGATCAGGGTCTTTAAATCAATCATCCACACACAGATCGGTACATCAGTTTGGTTGCGCACAATGACCTGTGCAGGTCTGGCCTCCAGCAGGACTATACCCTCTTTCGGCCCCACAAGCTGACAGCTACCCATCAACACCACCAGCCCCAGGATTAGCCCGTCTTTGAGTTTCAGCATGCACTGTTGCTGCCTTTAATTTCACCAACTCTTGATTTAAAGAATCAACGAATTTATGTTTAAACAGTTCGTAACCTCCCCCACCAAACCATTTAAGCGCCATGAAATTCTCCACGCTTAAAGTCGGCCGGATTCTCTATGGACTTACGTTCATCATTTTCGGGGTAACCCACTTTATCAATGCCTCCATGCTGAGCGGCATGGTGCCGATTCCCGGTGGGGTGTTCTGGGTATATCTAACAGGCCTGGCGATGCTGGCCGCGGCTGTAGCCATCCTGACCGGAAAACAGGCTCGCCTGGCCTGCCAGCTACTGGGAATTATGCTGTTCATCTTTGTGCTGACCATCCACCTGCCCACTATGATCAATCAGGGCATCATGGCCGGGCTGCAAAGCTTCCTGAAAGACACGGCGCTGGGCGGTGCAGCCTGGGTCATTGCCGAAACCTATGCTGAACAGCCCAAACAGGCGGAAACGGCCAGTTGACCTCGTCCAGTTACCTGTTTTGAAAGGGCCAGCTCTTGACGAGCTGGCCTTTTTTATGGCCACCAATCCTGACACGACGGACTGAATACATTCGCTTCGCGCCCTTCGACTTCATGGGGAATACGAGCAGGAGTACAAACCACATGATCGATCTTCAGCACCACCTCATGTACTGGATTTTCAGCAAGAAAAATCCATAGACGCCGGGAGTATACAGGTAACCTTCTCTCACCAGAGATGGGACTTCCTGCTCTCTCGTAGGCTACAGCCCATTCCACAGGTACCCGCTCCCCGCGGTCCACAGGCAGGTAGACATCAGGTGTCTGCCTGCGTCCATAGAACCCGGCTCAATTCCAACCAGGCTGACATGGCCGGATCGCCACGCAGCCCCCGACAGGTCGTGCCGAGAGGAGGCACTGCTATTGGCAACGCCCTCCGCTGAATGTTGTCCAGCCTCATTCTCCTGCTTCTTTCAGGCCCAGGAGCGGCCGCCTTGCCACCGGTGCAACGCATCCATTGAGCTGGCTACGCGTTAACGGAAAACGCACTGTAACTGTGCTAAAGGACTATGGAGCTTTCGACACCGGTAGCTGCACTGGCTGCATCTGACGAGCTACGCAGGAAGGCACGTACCCACATTGTGTTGCGGGGCGTGCGCCAGCACAATCTGAAAAACATCGATCTGGACCTGCCCAAGCGTAAGCTGATTGTTTTCACCGGGCCGAGTGGCTCGGGCAAGTCGAGCCTGGCGTTCGACACGATTTATGCCGAAGGCCAGCGGCGCTATGTGGAGAGTCTCTCGGCCTATGCCCGCCAGTTTCTGGAGCGCATGAGTCGGCCAGACGCCGATCTGATCACCGGACTGGCACCGGCTATCGCGATCGAACAAAAGACCGGCAACCGCAATCCCCGTTCAACGGTGGCCACCCAGACCGAAATCTACGACTACCTGCGATTGCTCTATGCCCGTATCGGCCGCACCTATTCCCCCATCAGTGGCGAAGAGGTGCGGCGCGACACGCCTGCCACCGTCGCTCAGACGCTGCACGAACGGCTTCCGGACGGCACGCGCTGTTATCTGTGCTTTCCCTGTCCCTCACATAAAAACCGTACGCTAACGGACGAATTGACGGCCCTGCGCCAGCGTGGCTTTTCACGGCTTGTAGTACTTCCCACGAAGAAACAGGCTGCCAGTGGTGCCGTCCCTGAAGTACTGGACCTGAGCACACGCAATTCGACCTCGGTGCGTGTGGCACGAGACCGGCTGCTGGTCCTGGTCGATCGCCTGGTAGTACGTCCGGGTGAAGCGACCAACCGCTCCCGTATCGCCGACTCGGTGGAGCAAGCGTTCCGCGAAGGCGGCGGCCGCTGCGTGGTCGTGCGCGTGCCGCGTGGTAGCGCGCGTTTCGACCCTGAAGCCGACCTGCTTTTCTTCAGCGAGCACTTTGAGCGCGACGGAATGGTTTTCGAAGAGCCCTCGCCTTTGCTGTTTTCGTTCAACAGTCCTGTCGGCGCCTGTCCCACCTGTCAGGGATTTGGCCGCGTACCTGGTCTGGATCCGGATCTGATCATTCCGAATCCTGACCTGTCGATTCGCCAGGGGGCTATCGCCCCCTTTCGCACGGAGAAATGGAGTCAGCACTACCGACAACTGCTGCGGCTTGCCCTCGAAGAAGGTATCGACATCGACAAGCCCTATCGGTTGCTCTCTGAGCGCGAAAAGCGTTTGATCTGGGAGGGCAAAGGGGACTACATCGGGATCTATGGCTTTTTCCGCTTTTTGGAAAAACACAGTTATAAACCCCATTACCGGATCTTTCACGCTCGCTTTCGGGGCTACACGCGGTGTCCGGACTGCGACGGCTATCGACTCCGCAAGGAAGCGCTCTACGTGAAAGTAAGCGGCCTGCACATCGGCGAAGTGTGTGAGCTGACAATCCGGGCCGCCCGGGAATTTTTCGATGCACTGGAACTGACGCCCTTCGAGCAGCAGGTAGCCGGTGAATTGCTGGAAGAGATTCGGCGTCGGTTGCGCTACCTGGATGAGATCGGACTCGACTACCTGACGCTCGACCGCCTCAGCCATACGCTTTCAGGCGGCGAAGCTCAACGCATCCACCTGGCTACTTCACTAGGCTCAGCGCTGGTGGGCGCCCTCTACGTGCTGGACGAACCCTCAATCGGATTACATCCGCGCGATACGGACCGGCTGATTCGTATTCTGGAACACCTGCGCGATCTGGGGAACACCGTGATCGTAGTCGAACATGACGCAGAGACGATCCGTCGCGCCGATCATGTTGTGGACCTTGGGCCGAGTAGCGGCCAGCACGGCGGTGAAGTCGTCTTTCAGGGTACCTATGAGGAGTTACTTCGAGATGAACGTTCGCTGACGGGTGCCTACCTGAGCGGTCGACGACGTATCGAGGTCCCTCGTCGTCGCCGCCCTATCAACGAAGACGACATGATTGTAGTGGAAAACGCTCGCCAGCATAACCTGAAGTGGCTGACCGTACGCTTTCCGCTGGGTGTGTTCGTGTGCGTGACAGGCGTTTCCGGTTCAGGCAAATCGACCCTCGTCCATAACACGCTGTATCTGGGGCTGGCCCGTCTCAAGGGTTCCTACGATGGTGAAGCAAAAGTAGGCGTACACGATGCTATCCGCGGCCATCACCTGATCGATCGGGTGGAGATGGTCGATCAGAGCCCGATCGGCCGCTCCCCCCGTTCCAACCCGGCTACCTACACCAAAGCCTTTGACCCGATCCGCGATTTGCTGGCCAGCACCCCTCAGGCACGCGTGCGCGGGCTGAAACCTGGCTACTTCTCCTTCAACGTACCCGGTGGCCGCTGCGAAGTCTGTCAGGGTGAAGGGTTCGTACGTGTGGAAATGCAGTTTCTGGCCGACCTGTACCTGGAGTGCGAGGCCTGCCATGGCACACGCTACAAACAGGACGTGCTGGAGATCCGCTATCGAGGCAAAAACGTGCACGAGATCCTAAACATGACAGTGGATGAGGCACTGGAATTCTTTGCAGACGTACCCGCCATCGTCGAGAAGCTACGGGTGCTGCACGAAATCGGTCTGGGCTACCTGAAGCTGGGCCAGCCATCCACCACACTCTCAGGAGGTGAGGCGCAACGCATCAAGCTGGCGGCCCACCTGAGCGGCAACAACCGCGAACGCGTGCTCTACATCCTGGATGAACCCACCACCGGGCTGCACTTCGACGATATACGCAAGCTCATCGACGCACTCAACCGGCTGGTCGATGCTGGCCACTCGGTAATCGTTATTGAACACAACTTAGACGTGATTAAGTGCGCCGACTGGGTAATCGACCTCGGACCTGAAGGCGGCCACCGAGGCGGCTTTATTGTAGCTGAAGGTACGCCTGAACAAATCGCCACCCATCCCGAAAGCCACACGGGGCGCTTCCTGCGCACAGTGCTATGAAATGCCTCTGCTTATTATATCAGGGATTATCCCTGCAGCAGCCGGAAAAACAGGGCAAACAGCGCCACAAGCACACCGATCTGCCCTGCCCAGAAAATAAACATCCACCGAATCAGATCGGCCCTGACCTGCGCCAACCGCACCTCGAATTTCGCCCCCACCTCTACAATCTGTTTCTCCAACGTCCTCTCCACCTCCGAGATCTGCTTCTCCCGTTTTCTCTCTACCTCCAAAATCCGATCCCCTAACCGTCCCTCTACCGCCCGAAGCTGCTCCTCCACCTCCAAAATCCGACCCTCCAACTTCCCCTCTACCTCCGAAATCTGCTTCTCCAGCTTTCCCTCTATCTCCAAAATCCGATCCCCCAACCGTCCCTCCACCTCCCGAAGCTGCTCCTCCAATGCAAATTTTACCTCCGAAATGTAAGCTTTCAGACGTGCAGATTCCTCGCTTACACGACGAGCAAATCGTTCTTCGACAAGCCCTAACAGGTTGCTTCGCTCCTGATGTCCTACGGTATTGAGCAACTCAACGAGGGCCTCAGCACCCTCTTCTCCCAGTTTTTCTCGAAGCACGCGCGGAATAGTAAGAATAGCCATCAGTTAACCTTCTCGAAGTATCGGCCTTGAAGATAAGAGGCTTTTACGCTCTTATGGCTTTCTGATGTCAGAGAGATTATGCTGCTGTCGGAAAGTCGTTCCAGGGCCATCGGCGGGCTTCGGGACTGTCCGGGTAGCGGCGATGCAGGGCGGCCAGGTCTTTCCGGAGCTGTTGGCTATCACCGCCGGACTTCAGGTAGCGGGCCATCGCCCACCAGAGCATTACCTGGGCCGCCATCGGATGCTCTGGAAACAATCCCAGCGCTTCTTCCAGCACTGCGATGGCCTCGGCATACTGTCCACGCGGTACCAACTCCTTGGCGTACCCTAAACGCCACACCAGACGCAAATCTTCGGGTGGCAGGTAGCCCAGCTCAACATGGTGGGCCATACCGCGTGCATCAAGTACGTAAAAAGCAGGTGTCCAGATTGCTGCGTAGCGTACGCGCACCAGCCGGTCACGTCGGATGTCCTGGCGTAACAGCACGAAGGTCTCGCTCAACTCAGCCTGCACCTTCGGATCGCGATAGGTGATCGCTTCCATTTTGGCACATCCAACACACGCCTCCCGCTCAAACATCAACCAAACCGGCCGACGACTTCGCCGCGCTTCGGCAAGCGCCTCTTCCCAATCTTGCAACCAGATGAGGGCAGCCATGATTCTTCTCCAGGTGATGGAGCGGCCAGGCTAAATTTGAGTATGAGTATAAGGTTTACTTTTTTTGAGGAAGATATGACACACCAACGAGAAAAAGCGACCCTGGGAGGCGGGTGCTTCTGGTGTCTGGAAGCAGCCTTTCTGGAACTGCGCGGTGTGACCGACGTCGTGCCTGGCTATGCCGGTGGGCAGGTGCCTCATCCCACTTATGAGCAAGTCTGCACGGGCACAACCGGCCATGCTGAAGTGGTCCAGGTTACCTTCAATCCCACTGAGCTTTCTTATCGGCATCTGTTGACTGTCTTTTTTGCCCTCCATGATCCGACGACGCCTAACCGTCAGGGTAATGACATCGGCCCTCAGTATCGTTCAATTATTCTCTATCACGATGAAGGACAACGCCAGACGGCCGAAGCGGTTATCCGTGAGCTGGAGAGCTCTGGCATGTACAAAGCGCCTATCGTGACAGAAGTGGTTCCTCTGGATGTCTTTTATCCGGCCGAACCCTACCATCATCGCTACTACCAGCGTCATCCCTGGCAACCCTACTGCCAGGTGGTCATTGCGCCGAAGCTGGCCAAGCTGCGCAAGCAATTCCGTGATTGGCTGGTTACTCCTAAGCCTTAAAAAGCTCCTGTTACTTTTCGTTCGACAGCCGCGGCTTTTTACAGGCCGGAGGGACTCAGCGCCCATGATGTTCCGGTGAATTTCTGGAGTTTTCTGGTACGGAATGCCTTCGCGGGCGAATCCAAGTACTGGACGGCTCCGTTTGTGCCGACGTTGTGCGATCCGTCCTGGCTTCGAGGCACCCGAAAAACAAAGCCGGATGCCCGGCATGCATCCTTCTCGACTGGCCACTATAGCAACCATCAATCAAAAAGAGGCGGCCGTCGCGACGCCCCGCCTTACCCCGCGTGTTGCGCTGTTTACTGGAGCATACAACCACATCGCTGATGGCGTTTCCCGCACGCTGAATCGACTGGTTGGCTATCTGGAGCGTCAGGGGGTATCGGTGCTTGTGTTTGCGCCCACCATTTCGAACCCGCCTGTCCAACACGAAGGCACGCTGGTATCAGTCCCCTCCATTCCGGTACCTGGCCGTCCGGAATACCGCATCAGCCTTGGGCTTACCCCGCGTCATCGCCGACTGCTGGCTGCCTTCAAGCCGGACTTGATCCACATTGCCACACCGGACTTGCTGGGACTGCAGGCACTTCGTCTGGCACGGCGCCGAGGTATTCCTGTAGTGGCCTCTTATCACACGCATTTCAGCGCCTACCTGAAGTACTACCACCTGCAGTGGTCGGAGCGTATCCTCTGGGCTTATCTGCGCTGGTTTTACCGGCAGTGCCGGCAGGTCTATGTCCCTTCCACCTCTATGATTGAGATCTTACAGGCGCACGGTATCGACCATAATCTTCACCTCTGGGAACGAGGTGTTGATACCACCCTGTTTAATCCGGCTCAACGTTCTATGTCCTGGCGTCGCAACGTCCTGGGGGCGGCTGACGATGAGGTTGTCGTTGCGTATGTGGGTCGCCTGGTCTGGGAAAAAGGGCTGGATGTGCTGGCCGCTACGATCGACCGGCTTCAACAAGACCAGGTGCCACACCGTTGCCTGATCGTCGGCGAAGGCCCGGCCCGGCGCGAGCTGGAAGAACGCCTGCCCAATGCCATCTTTACCGGCTATCTGGAAGGGCGTGAGCTGGCCCGTGCGTATGCTTCGGCCGATGTATTCTTTTTCCCCAGCGAAACGGAAACCTTTGGTAATGTTACGCTTGAGGCAATGGCCTCGGGGCTGCCGGCTGTCTGTGCTGATGCGCCTGGCAGCAATATGTTGATCGAGCATGGCCGTACGGGCTTTCTGGCAACACCGGGCCGTTTCGAAGACTTTGCTGGTTACCTCCGGCAACTGATCCTCGACACCGACCTGCGCCGTACCATGGGCCATCATGCGCGGGAGCGGGCCCAACACTTCGACTGGGAAGCCGTACTGAACCGCCTCTACGGCTATTACCTGGAGGTGCTTGCCCCGATATGGCACCCGACAGGGGATGGTGCCGTTACGGAGCTGCCTCATCTGACGGCCACAGCTGCCTGATCTGACGGTATGGCCGCACCGCTCCGCATTCTGTTCGTTTCCCATTCGTTTCCGCCTCCTGATCATCCGCTGGCTAATATAGGCGGTATGCAACGCGTCGCTACTGAACTTGACGCGGCGCTGGCTCACCATCCAGATGTGGCCTACCATCATCTGGTACTACGCACCTCCTGGCGCTGGACGCACGTGCGCGTGATTCCCTTTCTCTGTCAACTCCTGCTACAGATTCCCCGCCATGTCGCACGCCATGACACCAACGTGGTGTTGTTTTCCTCCATGGTGACGGCTTCGCTGGCAATTCTCCTACGCCGCCAACTACATACACGAGGGATACGTCTGGTGGCTATCGCGCACGGCCGTGATGTGACCCTCCCGGTTATGCCTTACCAGCGTCTGTTACCTCATGTGTTTGAGCACCTGGATGCGGTGCTTGCTGTCAGTCGGGCCACGGGTGCAGCCTGCCAGGCTCGGGGCCTTCCTTCGGAACGCCTGTACGTAATCCCGAACGGTATCGATCCAAGCCGTTTTGCCCGTCCGATCGATCGACAGATCGCTCGCCACGAGCTGTGCCAGACGCTCGGATTGTCTTTGCCTGATCAGGCGCTCCTGCTCTGCAGCGTAGGCCGGCAGGTCCCACGCAAAGGCTTTGCCTGGTTTGTTGACACCGTCATGCCCCGACTGCCTACCCATATTCACTACTGGCTGGCCGGAGATGGTCCCGACGCTGCTGCAATCGAAAAAGCTATCGCCCGCCATCACCTCCAACAGCGCGTGCACCGGCTGGGCCGCGTACCTGACGACATGCTACATCGGCTCTATCGGGCTGCCGATCTGTTCATCATGCCCAACCGCCCCGTACCCGGCGACATGGAAGGCTTCGGTGTGGTTATGCTCGAAGCAGCACTCTGCGGCACACCAGTACTGGCCGCCCGGCTGGAAGGTATTCAGGATGTAGTAACGGAAGATAAAAACGGACACCTTATCGAAAGCGGCAATGCTACCGGTTTTGTGCGCTGGATTTTACACTACGACCAGGACCGAAGCGCCCTGCAGCAGCTCTCGGAACAGGCGGCCACCTATGTACGCACTCACTTCAGCTGGGACGTAATAGCCGATCGCTACGTGCAAACGTTACGAGCTATTTGCTCAACGGTGCCGTCGGCTCCGGCCACTTTTCCCGATCCTCGAACCACTGGATGAGGGCCGGCAGAAAGATCAGAGCGGCCAGCAGCGTGGTACCAATTCCCACAACCGCCAGCTCGCCGATTGAACGCAATCCTGGATGAAAACTGAGCAAAAGACCTGCAAAGCCCATCATCGTGGTCAGCGAAGCCATTGTTACATGTTCACCGGTCGAGCGCAACACCTGCAAGATGCTTCCTCGTCCTCGTTCCCGATAGCGATGCACCAGATGCGCTCCCGCATCATTGCCGATACCCAGCACGGCCGGCAACACCACCATGTTGTAAAAGTTGAGCTTCATACCGAGCAGCTCCATCATCAACAACATCCAGAGCACACCCACCACGAGTGGCAGCAGGGCCAGCAGTGTCCACCGAAACGTGCGAAAGTTCAGCCACATAATCAGCGTAACGGCCACGAAGGTCAGCAGCACCATCCAGGGAGCTTCCCTGAGCATGAGTCGGAGCATGTCGGCTGCCACAAGCGATGTCGAACCCGCATAGTACACCTTGCCGTTCACCTCCACCCGCCCAACATCCTCGGCAAACGCCATTGAATTGCGTCCATCGGCCAGTCGTACCGCTGGATAGATCAGCACGAAATTGCCAATCTCACCGGTTTTCGAGGTGAAACGGGCTTTGAGAAAGTCCGGCACTTCATCCAGCGAGATGGGCCGCTGCGTCTGTGCTGCCTCACGCAGACGCTGAATCCAGATCGACGTATCGGCCTGCAGAAATGGATCGTTGAGCAATTCCCGGATACGGGCAATCCGTGCCAGCCTGGCCCGCTGCGCCTCCGAAGTCATTGGAAAACGATCCTGCAGGCTTTCGACATCCAGAATCGTAGGCGAAAGCGTGTCCTGTGCAGCCCGCTCCTTTAAAGCGGCCACAACCGCCGGCACCTCCGACGGATCGTCTACCACAATGTAGGCTGGATTTCGACGACCGTGCGTCTGATAAACACGCTCCACGTAGTCCTGACGGGCCTCGTAGTCTTCATAGCGGGGTTCCAGCTTACCGAAGTCCCACTCGAACGATACGCGCGGCAGAAACACAAGCGCCAGCACGACAGCCGCCACACTGCCCAGCACCACACCGCGAGCCGCAGGAAAACGTCTACGGCCTGCCCGGTACACAGGTACCGGATGGCGGGCTTCCAGGTTTAGCAGCCGGAAGCGCTCAGCCAGCGAAAGCAGTGCCGGCATGACTACGAGCATGGCCACCAGGGCAAACAGAATCCCGCTACCTGCAATGAAACCGAACTCGCTGAAGCCTTTGAAATCCGCGAGCATCAGCACATAGAGCGATACAGCCGTGGTCAGCGCGCCGATGGTTATAGCCTGGCCTGTGCTCAGAAATGTGATCTCAGCCGCTTCGGCCACGTCATACCCCTCGGCCCGTTCCTCAGCATACCGAGCGTAGAAGTGAATACCATAGTCGATGCCCAGCCCAAACAGGACCAGTCCGAGCGTTGAAGTCATCAGATTCAGCGTCTCGAAGGCTACATACGCCAGCCCGAACGACCACGACAGGCTCATCAGCAGGGGTACACCGATGAGCACAGCCATCACGGGCATGCGTCCAAGCACCGCCAGCAACGCGCGACGATCCAAACGGCCTCCGGCCCGGGCCCGGTACGACTTGTACGTGAAGTAAACCACCACCAGCAGCAGTACGGCCGTCACCCCTGCCCCGAATGAACTGAACACGTCGTCGGTGATGGCCCGTACCTCGACGAGCTGACGCAATAGCCGGCCCGCCAGCACCACCTGCATTTCCGGATGATAGCGGGCCGGCTGCATCTCATCGACCAGGTGCTGCAGATCGCGGTACAGGTCCTCAATGTAGCCAATATTCGTCTGCGAATTGGTCGGATAAAAGCGCACAACCAGCGTGGTGCTATCGTCCGAAACCGGATACTCCTTGCCGATCAGCTCTTCATAAACAACCTGAAGGGCTTTGACGGTGGTATCCTCCGCGGTTTCCTCTTCTTCCAGCTCAAAGAAGAACGGATTGGCCTTTAGCCGCGCTTCCTCAATCTTTTCCAGCAGGAATTGCTCCAGCTCGTCCAATTCGTCTTCTGTAGCAAAATAGAGTGCATTCTTTCGCAGAAAGTCTGTCTCGCGTCGATACTCGACACGGCCCAGATAGGGCTCGTCGTAACCCGTTCCTTTGAGCGCGAGCGCTTTCGGGATCAGCGCTTCCGCAAAGCGCCGGTTGGCCTCGAACGACGGACTGACAATGGCCACATCAACCGTACTCTCGCCCCCGACCATCTCACGCAACCGCTCAAGCGCCTGCACACTCGGGTAGGACTTCGGAATGAGCTTGGAAAAATCTGTATCGATGCGCAGCCGCATCGACAGCGACACGCCAAGCACCGAGAGCCCCAGCGCCAGCATCAGTACCCATCCAGGTCGACGAACGACCCAGCGAATGACCGGACGCAACCGTTGAAACACCTGCGCTATCATAGGCTATTGCACCCCAGCAGTGGCGGGCAACAATTCAAAGTCGTCAAAATCAACCACAGCGTAATCTTTCGTATTATCGGAGTCGCTCCAGATCGTAATGGAAAATGGACGAACCGGCGGCTCCTTGCCAAAGACGCGTCGGTAGTCGGCTACCACGTCACGCGTGACCGTAACCCAGTGTCCAAAACCTTCGCGTCCGGACGATGCCACAATGACTTTCAACGGTCCAAAGTCAACCACGGTCTCGCGGGGTAGTAATGAGCTATAGGTATACTTGATGCTGATGGGTCGTCCCAGCCAGTCGGCACCGAACGTCACGTATAGCGCTCCCCCACTATCGTTCCAGCGACGATTGTCCTCACGGGCACCAGCCGGCAGATGAATGGCACGCCAGCGCCAGCGCAATCGGGGATGTGTGCGCAGATCCCAGTCCATGCCAAAATCCTCCCGATTGGCCAGAGTGATACGCTGCGCTTCGGCCTGTGTGATGCAGCGCAGAAACCGATTGCCGGCTTCAGCCTGTACCCGGCACTCTTCCCGCTCATTCATAAACTCCTCAAGCGGCCGAAACTCCCGCTTGCTGGTAAGAAATTTCCAGCGAGACGGATAGCCCCCTACTGGATAGCCCTCAAAGTCCTCCAGACGGATGCGCTGTGGGTCTGGCGCCGAACGCGGTGCCAGACCCTGCAACAGCAGGCCCATTCCCAGTAGCAGGATCAGGCGATACAGCATATCATTCAGTTGGTGTTGGCAGAGGCTGTCCGGCTTCGACAGAAGGGATGGGAGTCGACGGTGGAACAGGCCACCGTCGCTCCAGCCAGCTGGTCAGCACAAAAAGCACGGCATTGGCCATGCGATCCAGCACGCTTCGGACAACAAGCATACCAGCCAGCACAGCGGCCGAGGCTTCCAGCAGGTGCGTCATCTCCAGCACAGCGCCCAGAGCCAGCAGATCGGTGGCCGGCAAAAACGGAATCCGATTAGTGACCGTGCCTATTACCAGAATCGTGGCCCACACCCGCAGGGACGCTTCAGGCAACACCACCCACCACTGCAATACCTGAAGCGCATACATCGCAAAAAATCGGAGCACATGCACGCCCAGTAGTACTGCTGCGATACGTCCTGATACATAAAAAATGGCTTTCCGGAAACGTATGGCCAGCATACCCAGCATGCCCAGCAGGGCGCTGCCGGCTACAATGTATGCTGGATCGGCCGACCGTCCCAGCAGATCCACCAGCGCAAACTGACCACCAAGCACCGCACCCGCCACCAGCAGCACCACAGCCACCGTCGAGGCCACCGACGACAGGATGGTATTGTCCTTGATCGTGCGCAGCAGGTGCCCATCCGGGCGATCAGTGTAACGTCGTGCCCACAGGTACAGATATACTTCGCCGGAATAGCCCAGCACGTCGGTATTCAGCACGCGTTTCCGCACCAGCACCGGGAATACACGCCGCCAGCGGATCTTCCAAAGTGCCCGGTAGATGAAAGCTTCGGTAGCTGGCAGCAGCAAATACAACCCCAGCCAGAGCACGTAGAACCAGGGTGTACGCGGCAGTCCTTCATAGACTTCGCGCCAGCCAATCTGCGTCAGGCGATACAGCAACCACCCCACAACGCCAGCTACAAACAGCACCCGGCCATAGCGCTGCAGCCGTTGTCCAAGAGGCTTCTGCAACCACCCTCGTACCTGGTGTATCCGTGTTTTGAGCGACATGCCGCACGGGCGCTGGCTCTTGGGATCGCACGTGCTAACGGCTGCAACCCGGCTCATGTTGCCGGACATCCTGCGAACTTTTTGCCGAAGTCCTTACCATATTGGCCGATAGTGCACGCCCAGGGCTATGCCCAGATTATCGGGATAGAGCTGACCGACGTCCCCTGCGAGCGCCATCTGCACAGCCAGTGGTCGTCCTTCGGGCTGCCAGTCGAACGCTACCAGCAACGAAAGCTGTTCGGGCGGTGGCTCAAAGCGGTAGGTTGCTCCCGGCTGCTGCAATACGTCCCGTCCGTTATAGGTGCCATAGTTGCGGGAGTAAGTTGCCAACAACCGATAACGCAGGACGGACGTCAGGCGGCCAGCCAGACCCAGATGATGTGCGACCACGCGATTGTTCTCCACGCCTCGCGTTAAGCGCTGCGCGCGATCTTCAAAGGCAAACATCAACGGCGACCCGACCGTGCGGCCGTAATGGGTCCACCCCGTACGGTAAAGGTAATGGTTGTAGTAGTTATCGCGTCCCCCGGGACCACCACGCCCCGGGCCGGGCGGCATAGGTCCACTCTGCCGCTTCGTGTAGAGAAATTCGTAAACGACGCGTTCAATTACCCTACCTTCCCGATCCCGAAGCGATAGCCCCAGCAATCCATCCTGCGGATTTTTGAACTTGAGCCCATCCCGGTCTTCGTAGAAGAAATGTCGATATACAAGCAACTCGAACCGCCGGCCATGTAGCGAGAAGCCAAAGTCGTATGTTCCAAAATGATCGCCCTGGATGTAAATCTGCTCTCCCAGCGGCGCATCCTTACCCGCATTTAGCGCAAAAACGGTCCGCAAATAGTCATCAAGGCCTTGTGGTAGCCGCCCAATCCGGGGATCCCGGGACGTACCGCCCCAGAAGGCCTGATGTACCAGACCCGCATACACGCGCCAGCTCCCCGGTCCAAAACGCAGGTAGAGGTATTTCTGGTGGAGATAGGCCCCTTTGACCTGCCGTACGTCGCGCATCCAACCATGGGCCCAGTAGCCGTGAAACTGCACCCAGCCTCTCGTACCGGGCATCGTGGTATAACCCGGCGTACGCACCACGATTTTAGGGATAGGTGTGGCATTCGGACTGACATTCGGTGAACCGGAAGACAATAGCGTATCGACCGTACCGACAATCTCGCGCCGACGTCCGAGATACGCTTCCAGGAAACCTATCCGTAGCCGCCCATAAGCTTCTACAAAATGCGCAGATGGATCCTGTGCCTGGCGAGCCAGCAGCACCCCCCCCAGCTCATAGGCCAGCCAAGAGCGTGGCCGCCGTCCCCAGCGTCCCTGTAGCGACAGATAGCCGTTGGCCGACTTCGGATCGAATTGGCCCCACTGGTTGGCCGCCAGCCAGAAAGGAAGCCGCCCTGCCGTCGCCGCCCGAATCCCCAGTTCGCCCTCCAACATCAGCGGTCTGGTCTGCGCCCATGTGCTGGTTGTCCATGCCAGCCCCAGCAGCAAAAGCATAAGAACTTGCTGCACACTCATCGTGTTGATGCCCATACGAAAGGTGGTCGAATGCATGAATTATCGTCGGGAAAAGATACACATGCGGCCGATTGTGTTGCATTTCAAATCGGTCTATCTCAACCTTTCCGAAACCTTCATTGATCGGCTGGTGCGCCACCACGAGCGCTATGCACCGGTGATCGGCACCCTCCAGCCCCGTCACTATCTGGACGGACTGCTGATCTATGCACCAAGCGGCCCAGCAGCCTGGCGTGATCGGCTGCTGCAACAGCTCAACCGCACGCCTTGGTTTCTGTATAGAGTCTGTCGGCAAGAACGGCCGGCTGTACTGCACGCTCATTTCGGCCTCGACGGCTACCGACTGCTGGGGCTGGCCCACCACACTCGCCTGCCACTTGTGGTCAGCTTCTACGGGCATGACGTATCACGCCTGCCGGACGAACCGGGTTGGCGCCGTCGCTATCGACGCCTGGCCCGTCAGGGTACTCGGTTCATTGCTGCTACCGACTTTATGAAGCGGCAACTGTCCCGGCTGGGCTTTCCCGAAGAAAAGATCAAGGTCGTGCGCTTCGGACTCGACCTAAACGCCTTTCCATTTCGACTACGCACCCGGGCCGGTCCGCGTTTGCTGTTGATTGGCCGTCTGGTGGAAAAAAAAGGACACTGCACGGCGCTTGAAGCTGTGGCTCACCTACGAGCCAAAGGCTATCCTGTCGAATTACACTGCTATGGTGATGGGCCGTTGCGCGAGACGCTTCGGACTGAAGCCCACCGGCTGGGCATTGCGCCCTATGTAGCATTTCACGGGGCCGTTACAAACGAGGTAGTCCGACAGACGTACTACGCGCACGACGTGTTGCTCGTCCCCAGCCAGACAGCAACCGACGGCGACCGGGAGGGACTTCCTAATGTGATCATCGAAGGGCTGGCTACCGGAATTCCGGTGGTGGCTACCCGGCATGCAGGCATTCCGGAATTGATCATTCACGAACAGACTGGCCTGCTAATTCCGGAGCGAAACGCTCACGCACTGGTTGCTGCCGTAACCAAGCTGATTGAAACACCGGCGCTGGTAGAGCAACTCAGCAAGGCGGGACGGGCAGCCGTCGAAGCGCAGCATAGCCTGATACGCATGGTGCGTGACACCGAGGCGGTCTACGACACAGCCCGCCATTCCATATGAGTCGGCTTCATATTCGTCGACTATTCTGGGTGCTGGCCGTACTGCTTCCGCTGCAGTACGCGCTCGTAGGCCTGGTACAGCTCCAGGGAGGGGCAGAACCCTGGCCGCTCCTGGTGATGCCCGGCTTTAAGGCGACCTGGCACGAAGGAATGCCCCTGTTGGCCCACCAGGTAACCTTTGTCGTGCATCAGCCGGAGGGGACGATTCAGCGTCTGCCGGCCGACGCTGTGCTGGCCCGGTTGCCTTACTCTCACCATCGCGCCATGCTCGAAGCCTTCTTCCGTCCTGCCTCCCTCAGTGGCCTGCCAACCACCGAGCGCATCCGCCAACGGGACGCCACGCGCTGGCTATGGAACCGCCTACAGACGCTGACAGGAAGCGCCCCCGCGCGTGTAGATATCGTCTGGGCCCAGCTACGCATCATTCCGGACACCGACTCCCTGCAGGTACTACCTCTCGATACGCTTACCCTGCAACAGCCATGAACGCTGATCGCCTGGACGGCTGGCTTTTTGACGCGTTCCGCCCGACAGCTCGCGGGCTGGCTGCCTATCGGATGGCCTATGCGCTTTTCGTGCTGCTTATTCTTGACCCGGGACACAGCCCATACTTCAATTTTCATCCGCTCAGCGAACTGCCCGACAGCTTCTTTTTACCTCCACCCGGGCCAATGCAACTGTTCACAGGCTTTCCACCCCGCGGGTTCTTCGTCGGACTGCATCTGCTGCTCGATCTGAGCCTGGTAGCCCTGCTTTTCGGGTACCGCACCCGGTTGGCCTCCTGGCTGACCGGCTTGCTGTTTCTGGTAGGCTTCGGCTTTCTATTTTCGGCCGGCAAAATCAACCATGTGCTTCTGTTTGTAATCCTGCCCTGGGTGATGAGCTTCGCCAACTGGGGAGCTGCCTGGTCGCTGGATGCCCGACAGGGACGCACACGCCCTGTTGTGGAAGGTTGGCCTTTGGCGCTTCTTGCGCTATTGATCGGCTTTGCCATGTTCACTGCCGGCTTTACCAAGCTGCTCGGGGGCTGGCTTGATCCCTCCACACAGGCTACGCGGGGCCACTGGCTTAAACAGTACTATGTGGTAGGTCGCCAGGACCTGCTGGCCGATCTCGTCACCGCTCCCCTGCCGGCCGGTCTCTGGGAGCTGATGGACTGGGGCACTATTGTGCTGGAGATCGGCTTTCTGCCGGCAGTGTTCGTGCCCCACCTGTTTCGGTGGTTTCTTGGCCTGATGGTGCTTTTTCACCTGGGCACCGCCCTGCTCTTCAACATTACGTTTGTCCAGAACCTTATCGTCTATGCCGCTTTTCTGAACTGGAATCGGATAGCCGCTTACGTCCCATCTTTGCGTCTATCGTCCCGTCTGTCGGCACTACTGATTCCTCTGCTGGCTGTAGCATTTTACGAATGGGGATCTCCGGTGCGCCGACTGGATACCCTGGTGGCTTTCTCATCCGATCTATCCCTGACCGAACTGGTAGCGAACATCGCGGCTGCGCTGATCGTGCTTGGAACTGGGATAACCGGCCTTCGAAGTTTGCTGCGTCCGTCTTTTTCTCGTACGCCGATCGCCGCCGGGGCCTACCATCGCGTGCGCCGGACATTGGGAGGGGTACTGGGGCTCTACATGGTACTGGTGGCTACCCACGCCGGTGAATTCTGGCCCATGAGCGTATTTCCCATGTTTTCGCAGGCCGGACAGCCCTGGATGCGGGCAGTGGTACGCGAACTCGACACTGCCGATCCGGTACAATGGGACACGCTACAGGCGCCGGCAGCACTCCCTGGTCATCCGCTCCCTCTGGAAACCACTCCCCTGGATCCCGTTGATCTAATCAGCTTCGTTACTCGACCGGATCCCTGGGATGCCCAAAGGCGACAAACCCTGCAACACCTGTTCAGCCCGGTCCTGGAAAACCGTCGGCTACTTATCCTACAGGTACGGGGTGAACGAATCAAGTCCGGTGTGCAGCTTCGCTATATACCCCTGCTGGTTCTGACCGCTGATACCGTCCTCGTCCATCCCCAGCACCAGCCATGAAATCTCCGCTTCGGGATCTGTTCGACTTTGAACGCCCGGATACCCCGGGTGAACGGCTGTTTTTCTGGCTATTCGAGCTGTTCGTCGTACTCACCTTGAGCTGGCATGCCTGGAAGTGGGCGGTCTATCTGGGTCGGATAGCAGCGCCTCTGTATCCGAGTGGGCTGGCACGCTACCTGGACGTGTCGTTGCTCATGCATCCTGGCACAGCGCTGGGCCTTGCGGCTGTCGTCACCCTGTTGCTCCTGCTGGGACTGACACGCCGATGGCCTCCCGCCTATTTACTGGCCCTGCTGGGGTTGCATCTGCTGTATGTGAGCCGATTCTCTCTGGGCAAAACCCCACACGGTTCCCATCTGCTTGGTCTGACCCTGTTGAGCCTGGCGCTGGGTGCCCTGCTGTTTCAGCGGCCTTTTTACCGTCGTCGCACAGCGCTGGGCTTCACGTATTTTTTCGTAGGGTTGAGCTATACCCTCGCTGCCTGCAGCAAGCTGGTGGCTACAGGGCCGGGATGGGCTGACGGAACGCACCTGGCGCTCTGGATACTGGAAAAAGGCGTAGATGTCACCGCTCGTGCCGGCAGCTGGGAGCCTACTCCCTGGCAACAGCTGTTGCTGATGCATCCGACACTAAGCACCGTCCTGCTGACCGGTGTCTTACTTCTCGAGTTGCTTGCTTTCACGGTCTGGTGGCGGCCGTTTCGACAGCCCATACTTCTCGGGTTAATCTGTATGCACATTGGCATCTATGTGACGCTGCAGATCTCGTTTCACTTTGCAGTTCTGGAGTTGCTCTTACTGGCTTTGCCCTGGAGCCAGTGGTTCGACGTTCTCCTGAGAAAACACCAGATGGCTCAGATATTTCGTCCGCTGGTTCGTCTGGCTCACTGGCGCATGGCCTGAAGCTGTTCGGCTTCGAAAACGCCAGTTTCGATCGAGTCATGCAGATAGCGTTCAAAGGCTTCCTGCATGGCTGGTGTTAGTCGAAATCGTGGATGCGCAAACTCATTGCCGCGTATGTATCGGTACCAGAGATAGGCCAGCAGGTCACGTGGGGTGTTGCGCATGCGCCGCAGAAAGTGCTCCTGCTCCCAGAGATTACCCCCGTGGAAATAGCGCAGGTACAGATAGGATTCGGAAGGAGGCAGGATCACATAGCGGCCGGTGCGTCGCCAGGCTTCGAGGTAATGCGTATCACTGGTGCGCCGCAGATCAGGATAGCGGATGGTTGCATGACGACGATGCACGATGGTGGGGGGCACTCCGTTCCGAAGCAATCCAATGAACGGATGGAAAAAGTAAGTTGGATGGTTGACATGCATGAGCGTGCCGGCCAGCGTGCAGGCATCGTAGTTACCTTCGAGCAGCACCTGCATCTGACGTTTCAGGCGATCGGGATGTGACCAGTCATCGTCGTCCCACTGAGGTGCAATGTAGTCCCCACGCGCCAGCTCCAGCGCCTGATTACGCAGCGTACCAATTACCAGGCCGGGCCGGGGCTCCACCCACGCATAAACCAGCTCATTCGCCGGGATCTCAGCCAGCAACGTTTCGTCGAGCGGCTGCCGTCCGTTATCCAGCACAACCAGCTCCCGATGGGGATAAGTCTGCTGCAGATACGAACGAATGGCTCGCCGCACCAGGTGCGGCCGATCGGCCGTCACCATCAAGCAGCTAACCTTCGGCCACTGCTGGCCTTTTTGCAATTCCTGTGTCATTGCAACCTTTGTTTCGGCATCCCACGCTGCGCCCTGCCTCCACGTTCCTTGCGAAAAGAATGAAACAGCAACAGGGCATTTCGTTTTTGGCTGTAGCTTTGTTAATTCAAATGCACTGCCCCTCCAAGAAATAAGCTCGGTTACACACTATGTACACCTACGAGACCCTGCAGGTGGGCGATCGTTTTACGGCCACACGCCGCATTACAGCTGAAGACGTACGCCAGTTTGCCAAGCTGACCGGCGACGACAACCCCATCCATCTCGATCCGGAGTATGCCCGCAAGACACGCTTCGGCCGCCCGGTCGTGCACGGCGTGCTGTTGCTGGGTATCATCTCCAAGGTACTGGGCCGAGACTTCCCAGGTCATGGGAGCATCGCCGTGGCACTATCCTGTCGCTTTCTGCGGCCGGTACCCGTCGACTCAGAAATAACCGTCGAGGTAAAAATCGCTGAAAAGATTGAAAAACACCGGCACATTCGGGCAAAGGTTTATATCTATCTGGACGGCAAAATCGCCGTGGGAGGCGAAGCTACCCTGATCCCGCCGTCCCCAGAAACGACATCATAAGTGGTAGCTATCGGGACGGTAGCTTTAGCAGAGTCCCGGCCGATACAACCGTCTCCAGCGCTACCTGATTCATGATAGCCACTGTCTCCGGAGAAAACGGCTCGGGCAGGGTGGAGAGAAACACTCGGAAGGGAGCCGTACGCTCAGCTGGACGAACAATCAGCCGGACGGGTTGCTTGTGCAACCGGTCTGGATCCCGTAGCGGAGCAAACCCGCGCATAACCTGCAAAAAGACTGGCCGATAGCGTGCATATTGAGTGGCCGGTGCGTAGCCAGCCAGGCTGTAAATACGCCCTTCATGTTCGATGAAGTACCGGAGCACGCGTATGGTCTGACCATTAGAGGTCTGCCCCTCAGCGATCACATAGACGGCAGGTAGGCCATTGATACGCTCACGCCCCCGATCCAACACGGTCAGTCCCTCCTGCGCCGTCCAGGCCTCGGCCGCCTCAACGGCCGAAGCTTGCGCAGCCAGCGTGAGCACAAGCACAGCCTGTTGTGTTTCTTCCACCAGCAGTACCTGACTTGGCTGATTGATCACCTGATAACCTGCGGGTATTGGAAACCAGAATCGGAGTGTAGGATGATAGAAGGCATTGTCGGCTACGTAGCCCTGGCGTGGATCTTCGCCCAGCACGATTCCTTCAATACGAGCATAGTAGGCTGCCCGGTTTACCCGCAAAGCTGTGCCCACTTGCTGCTGCCAGCGCCTCGCTAATGCTCGAATGGTCTGCTCGCGTTCGCCCGGGTCGGGATGCGTCGAGAGAAACGAAGGAAGGCTTGCTCCGTGCCGCTCGCCGAGGCGCTTCAGGGAACGGAAAAACATGGCGGCCTCGGCGGCGTCGTAGCCGGCCCGTACGGCATATTCGACACCCAGGCGATCCGACTCTCGCTCATCGTCCCGGCTGTATTTCAAAAACAGGAGCTGAGCCACTATGCTCCCCAGCTGCAACACGTCACCACCAGGCAGACCCAGCACCTCCTGCCCCAGTACCGCACCCCCCAACAGGGCTACCTGTCCGAGACGTAGCTCGAAAGCTCGCTGGGAAGCGTGGCGGGCGGCCACATGAGCGATTTCATGGCCCAGTACAACAGCCAGCTGCGCCTCGTTATTGAGATGGGCCAGTAGGCCCCGGGTGACATAAACGTAACCTCCAGGCAACGCAAACGCATTGACAACCGGGCTGTCCAGCACCCGAAAGACAAAGGGCGTCTCCCGAAATGCTTTCGGCGTATTCGGGCGGCGCAGATGGCTATGTGCCAGGATAAGCTGTCCCAGGCTGTCCACGTACGCTGCCAGCTCCGGGTCGTCATAGAGCCCATACTGGTGCACGATCTGTCGATCGGCCGCCTGACCGATACGCCGTTCTTCAGCCCAGGAGTAACCGTACAGCCGTTGGCGGCCACTGACTGGATTGATCGATACGGCACACCCCTCGACATAGGATACGACAAACAAAATAATTACAATATGATAAACCCTCATCCTCATCCCCTGTTCTGGTAGCTACGATAAGGATAATGAAGGATAGGACTCACGTACCTGCCCCGCTTCCACCCAGAAGATATGATTTTCGGATGTATTCAAGCGTTGTAGCTCCTCCAGCAGATCCAGCCGAGCCGAGGTTACAAAGCTCTGCTGAATCTCCTCGGCATGCTGCAGCAGATCCAAGATGCGTTGAGTACGGTAACGATCCAGCCCGTCGAATACGTCGTCAAGCAGTAACAGCGGTGTCTCCTCCCTACGGGCGCGTAGATAGAAGAACTTGGCCAACTTGAGGGCCAACCCCATAATGCGATGCTGTCCCTGAGAGGCATAGCGTCGCACCTCAAGGCCATTCAGGCGGAGTACGAGTTGATCGCGATGAGGGCCTGCGAGCGTCCGTCCCCGTTCCCGCTCTTGTGGAGCCAACTGGTAGAGCCGCTCCCGGTACGCTGCCACGATCGTTTCCAACTCGGCTTCCGGGTCGAGCGGTGCCACCGAGACATACTCGATACGAGGGATTTCCGCAGAGAGTCCGAGATAGGTGTGGGCTTCCATCAAGAAGTTGGCGAACTCCTGCACGAAGCGTAGCCGGCGGTAGATCAGGCGGCTACCCAGTACGACGAGTTCTTCCTGCCAGGATTCCAGGAGGGAAGGTTGAACAGAAGCCGGATGCCGCCGCAGATGGGCCAGCAGTTCGTTGCGTTGCCGCAACGCACGTCGATACTGCAACAGATCCTGAAGATAGGCCGGATAGGCCTGACTGAGCAGATTGTCGAGAAAGCGCCGTCGTTCTTCGGGCGGACCGCCCGTCAACGCCTGGTCAGCTGGCGAAAGCACCACCACCGGCACAGTGCCAACCAGATCGGCCAAGCGCTCCAATGGGGCCCCATTGAGAAAGACGCGTTTGCCCTCACCCGGCACATAGACCAGTCGAACTACCAGCTTGGCCCGGTGCGTTCCAGAGAATATGCCTTCCAGTTCAAAAAACGGCGCCTTCTGCCGCAGGGCATACACATCCTGTGTCGCCAGAAAGCTCTTGGAAAGGCACAGGTAATGGATGGCCTCCAGCAGATTCGTCTTACCAGCGCCGTTGGGTCCCCCGATCAGATTGACCCGAGGAGCACACGTAACCCGCGTATCTTCGTGCGCACGAAAGTTACGCAGCCGAAGCGATTGCAACAGCATACACGTACAGGCCTTCTCTATGCATTGCCTGTACGCCTGCGAAGGCGGTTCGTTCTTCTTTACTGTGGTTGCGAGCTCTCCGATGCATCCGGATCGTCCGGATGGGTTG
Source organism: Rhodothermus sp. (assembly GCA_030950375.1). GTDB lineage: Bacteria > Bacteroidota > Rhodothermia > Rhodothermales > Rhodothermaceae > Rhodothermus. The sequence continues at coordinate 30,882 of JAUZRN010000006.1, forward strand.
GCTCATTGGTACTTCCTCCTCCCGTTCCTCCGCCGCTGCCTCCCGGAGGGTCCTGTTCCTGCATTGGCATCCAGCGCCGGACAAGCTTCCACCATGCCATCATAGCTGACCGCGTTTTTGATGAAACGAACCTGAGCAGGAATTTACAAAGCGTACTTGCATTTTCCAACGGTTGTACTACATTCATTAGGTAGTTTCCTGAGTGCCCCACCGAGAACATAGATGTGGACGTTTTTACTGGGATTCTGGCTGGGTCTGTCCCTACAGGTCAATCCTTCCTGTGACTCGCTGCGCCAGATCGTAGTGCAGTTTCCTCGGGATGCCCGGGAAATGCCGGAAGCACGTCTATCCCATGCGGTACAGTCCCTGCGGCAATACCGGCAATGTCCGGGCCTGAAGACGTCGGAGCTCATGCAGCTTTACCGCATGGAGGCCAGTTACCTCCACGCGCTCCACCGATATACCGAGGTGCTGGCGCTGGTCGACACTTTCCTGACCCGATTTGCCCACCAGCCCGATTCGTTTATGTTCTATCGGATGTACCGTTGGCAAGGATATGAGTACTACCTTCTTGGCGATCTACCAGCTGCCGCCGTGGCCTATAATCACGCCCTGCGCTATTTACCCGTTCAGGCCATCCGGGCACGGGTCAGTCGGTTGGCCGATCTGGGCGCCATCTATGCCCGCATGCGTGACTACACAACAGCCTACCGATATTTCCATCAGGCCCAACAGCTATGGCATCAGATTCCACCTGATGATTCGCTCCGTCTGTGGGCCCGCGTAGACATGCTGCATGGACTGGCTGATCTACTGGTAACGCATCCGACTGTTGCGGGACGTTCTCGAGAAGCCGGGCTTGCAGAAGCTGCCCGACACATTGCCGAAGCGGAAGATCTGCTGACGCAAGCGCTCTACCTTCCTTATCGGCTGCTGCTACGTCAACGTCTGGAACTGAAACTGACAAAAGCACGACTGGCCTATATGGCAGGTCGTCCGGAAGAAGCGGTTCAGGTTCTAACAGCGCTGTTCTCTTTAAGTCAACAGCTTAACGAGCCGCACTGGTATTTTCAAGTCCTTCTCCAGCGCGGCATAGCCTTACGACATGCGGGCCGTCTTCAAGAAGCAGAACGGGCATTTTTGCAGGCGCTATCCCATGCGCGTGAAGCTCTACACGACGACGCCCGTCGACAAGCACTCATTCAGCTTGCCCAATTGTATGAAGATCAGGGCCGTTTGCAACAAGCCCAACGCTTTTTCCAGGAGGCCATTCCCTATACGGAAACTTATTTGAGGCATCTGCAGACGACGCGATGGGCTGCATTGCCAACGGCTGACTGGCATGCCTCCTATCGTGGGCTGGTCCGCGTCCTGTTGCGGCAGGGCCGTTATCAAGAAGCCCTTCAATGGCTCGAGCGTGGTCGGGCTCAGAATCTTCAGGCCTATCGATTCTACCATGCCTGGACGCGCCAGCAGCCGTTTGCGTTGCAACAGCGCCGCGACAGTCTGGTCTATATGCTGAATCAGCTTCGTGCGCGCCTGAGCGATCCCAACCAGCCTGCTGAAGAAGCATTGGCGTTGCAAATCCAGGAAGCAGCACTCGAACTCCGTCTACGTAACCTTCTGAGATTGTCTCCCAATCAGCCACCCCTTTCGTTAACCCAGCTCCAGCAACAGCTGGCATCTGCCCGGGCGGTTGCATTGATCTACTTTATCGATAAGATAAGTGGGATATTTTTGCTAACCGCAGATACACTACGCTTTTTTCCGCTGGCGCTTACTCCCAATAGCCTTGAGCTCTTGCTGCAGCAAGTCAGTCCGGTCTTCAATCCAGCAGGCACGAACGCCACTCGTGGCGCGCGACATTTCAATCTCCGACGACTACATGAGCTCTTCAAGTTGCTCGTGGCTCCGGCGTTGCCGTATTTACCGCCTCATAGCCCGCTGTTCATTGTGCCTGATGGCCCGCTTTTTCGCCTACCATTTGCTGCGCTGGTGCTTGATCTGGAGACGGCCTATGCATATGACCGTGCTACTTACCTGACTGAACGCCACCCCACCAGCATTCTGCCGGCGTTGAAGCTATTGATGGACAGCCTGCAGACCGTCTCCGCTGCTATTGATGTTATTGGTCTGGGACGCTCACGTTTTTCCGGGGACCCGCAGCTGCAGAGGGCGCTGCCTGTCGTGTTGCGCCGACGAGGGTTACCCGACTTGCCCGGAGTGCACGAAGAGCTGGAACGGGTAACGCAACACTTTGCGCGCACGCAACGCTGGGAAAACCAGTGGGCTACCGAGCCTCGCTTTCGCCAGGCGATCCAGCAAAGTCGTGTACTTCATCTGGCCTCACACGTTTTGCTCCATCCTACCAGCTCGGCCTATCATGCCATCTTGCTCTCGCCTTCACCCGGCGATGATGGGGTGCTCTTTCTGCACGAATTGCTTCGCGCACCGCTTTCGGCTGAGCTGGTGGTACTCAGTGGCTGCAATACGGCTGCGGGTGAGGTGCTTCCGGGCGAAGGACTCGAAGGCCTGCAGTATGCCATCCTGGCGGCCGGCGCACGCGGCGTGGTGGCTACCCGATGGCTGGTAGAAGACCGCACCATGGCTGAACTGATGGACCGGTTCTATGGCCATCTGGCTGCTGGCCTACCGGTGGATCGGGCCCTTCAACAGGCCCGGCTGGATTTTCTGCAAAACGCGCCGCCTGAGCTCCAGAGTCCTTTCTACTGGGCGGCTCCCGCCCTTTTTGGGGCGCCTCGCGTCCTGGCGCTAACCCCTCGTACACTGCCCGTCTGGACCGGGGGGCGGATCCTGTTACTCCTGCTCGGGGTTGGCATAGGCATTCTGCTGTGGTACATGTATCGCCGTCGCACCCATGGATCGTCCTTCCCTGTTTGAAGAACTCAAAGCCCTGGCTACCGAGCAGCGAAATCCGCATTCCATGCACATCGATACGGCGCCCGTACGAGAAATCCTGGAGATCATTAACACGGAAGACCATCTGGTACCTGTAGCGGTGCGCCGTGAGATCCCGTACATTGAGCAGGCCGTGCATCTGGTCGTGGAGGCCTTCAAGCAGGGCGGCCGGCTTTTCTATGTGGGGGCTGGCACCAGTGGACGGCTGGGCATTCTGGACGCGGCCGAATGTCCTCCGACCTTCGGCACGCCACCAGAACTGGTACAGGGGCTGATTGCCGGAGGGCCAGAGGCTGTCTTTCGAGCACAGGAAGGTGCTGAAGATCGTGAAGAAGACGGCGCACGTGATCTCCAGCAAGCTGGCGTCACGCCGCGCGATGTGGTCTGCGGCCTGGCTGCCAGCCGTCGTACGCCTTACGTAGTGGGTGCCATTCGATATGCCCGACAGCTCGGCTGCCGCACGATCTTCATCACCTGCACCCCCCGCGAAGAATTTCCACTGGAGGTGGACGTGGCGATCTGTCCGGTGGTAGGCCCGGAAGTAATCATGGGCTCCACCCGCATGAAAAGTGGTACCGCCCAGAAACTGGTGCTCAACATGATCTCGACGGCTGCCATGATCCGGCTCGGAAAGGTCTATGAGAATATGATGGTAGACCTGCAGATGACCAACCAGAAGTTACGGGAGCGGGCCAAGCGCACCGTGATGATTGTGACCGGGCTGGACTATGCAGCCGCCTCACGCCTGCTCGAAGAAGCCGGTGGACACGTCAAAACAGCGATCGTAATGGCTCTGGCCGGTGTTTCAGCTGATGAGGCACGGCAACGTCTGCTGCAGGCCGACGGATTCGTCCGGGCGGCTATCGCAAACGAAGGCCCTCCCCCAGCCTGAATGTTTCACGTGAAACATTGAGACAACCTGAGGCGCCTGACAGGTCCGGTGTTTCACGTGAAACATACCCCGATGCCGACCGCCAATGCCACCAAACGTTTCACGTGAAACACGCCATGCGAACTCAATGCGTACTTGCTCGTTCTACCGCGCGCAACCCTATGGTATCTGCTCCAAGGCACCCTCCTGCTTTCCGTGAAACTGACGGATCTGTATCACCGGCTGGCCAATGCGGCCTTTTTTGAGCCGCTCCATGACCATCTGGACCACCTGACGCCATCTACCCGCCTGCACCTGCGGGGGCTGGCAGGCTCTCTGCCTGCCTTTGTACTTTATGACCTGCATCGTCATCTCCGCCGTCCTATACTCTGCCTGACCCCTGACGAAGAACAGGCCGCCTACCTTGTCAGTGATCTGGAACAGCTACTGGGCGTTTCCGAACGCCTGCTACGCTTTCCAGCAACCGGCCAGAAACCTTACGATCTGGAACAGATTCCTGACACCACCTCACTCATCGAACGCACCGACGTGCTACGCCGCCTGGCCGAAGGATTCGATGGCCTGCTTGTAACCAGTGCCCCCGCCGTCACTGAACGCGTCCCTTCGCCGGATCAGGTACGTCAGGAAACACTTGTGCTCAGCCCTGGCATGACCGTCGATCCTGGCCAACTGCTGGCTCGCCTTATTGCCCAAGGTTTTGAGCGCGTGGAATTCGTCGAGGCACCTGGTGAAGTCGCACTCCGCGGCGGCATTCTCGACGTGTACCCCTTCACCGGAACGCATCCGCTGCGTCTGGAATTTTTCGGAGACGAAATTGATACGATCCGCGCATTTGATCCACGCACACAGCGCTCCGTCAGCCGTCTGACCACCGCCCATATCGTCCCCAACCTCGCAGCGACATCTTCAAAAGCGACAGCCCACGCCCTCTTTGAACACTTACCTGCCGAAACGCTGATCGTGCTCTTCGAAGAGGGTGCTCTCTTTGATAGCGTCCAGACGCACTTCACCGAAGCCGAACAGGCATATTCTCGGCTGGCCTCGCCTGCGGAACACCCCCCTCCGGTCGCACGCTATCTGCCACCTGCCGAACTGATCACTCACCTGAACCATTACCCGGTTCTGCTCTTTGGCACGCTGTCCGAAGCCGAAAACACACTTGGGTGGGACACCCATCCACAACCGGCCTTCCATGGCAACCTGAACCTGCTCCGCGAGCGCCTCCAGAAAAACGCACGGCAAGGCTGGCAAACCGTTATCCTCTGCGATAGCCGAAGCCAAGAAGCCCGCCTGCATGACCTGCTGCAGGAAGAAATCGAAGCAGGCTACGTGCGCCTGCGGGTCGAGTCGCTCCACGAAGGATTCGAAGTACCTGCTGCCCAGCTGGCTGTCTATACAGACCATCAGATCTTCGGACGGTATCATCGTCCCACGACCCGACGCCGCCGACGATTGCTGGGGGGCCTTTCGCTTCGGGCTCTCCAAAATCTCCAGCCCGGCGACTATGTGGTCCACGTGGACTTCGGTATCGGTCAGTTTGCCGGCCTGCAACGCATCACCATCCGAGGCAAACAGCAGGAAGTGGTGCGCCTCCACTACGCCGGCGGCGATGTGCTCTACGTGAGCGTCAACGCATTGCACAAACTGCATCGTTACACCGGCAAAGAAGGCCATCAACCCCGCCTGACCAAACTGGGCTCCGGCCAGTGGGAAAAAATCAAGACCCGCACGAAAAAACGCGTCAAAGACATTGCCCGTGATCTGATTCGACTCTATGCCAAACGGAAAGCCTCGCGTGGCTTTGCCTTCTCGCCCGATACGGTCTGGCAGCGCGAAATGGAAGCGGCCTTTGAATACGAGGATACTCCCGATCAAGCCGCTGCGGCCGAGGCCGTCAAGCGCGACATGGAGCAACCGGTCCCCATGGACCGGTTGGTGTGCGGCGAAGTAGGCTTTGGCAAAACCGAAATTGCTATCCGCGCTGCCTTTAAAGCTGTACAGGATGGCAAGCAGGTGGCCGTGCTGGTGCCCACCACCATCTTAGCCGACCAGCACTACGAAACGTTCACGCGCCGACTGGCCCCCTATCCGGTTCGGATCGAGGTGCTCTCCCGTTTTCGCTCACCCGCCCAACAACGGGCCATTCTGCGCGACCTGGCCGCGGGCAAAGTGGACATCCTTATCGGTACCCATCGACTGCTCTCGAAGGACGTGCAGTTCAAAGACCTGGGGCTGCTCATCATCGACGAAGAGCAGCGCTTTGGGGTGGCTGCCAAAGAACGGCTGCGCCAGCTCCGCGTCGAGGTGGACACACTCACGCTGACGGCCACGCCCATTCCCCGCACCCTCCAGTTTGCCCTGATGGGCGCTCGGGATCTGTCGATCATCTCGACCCCCCCTCCAAACCGTCAGCCTATTGTTACCGAAATCCACACTTTTGACGAAACACTCATCCGTGATGCCATCCGCTACGAGATAAGCCGGGGGGGCCAGGTGTTCTTTATCCATAACCGCGTACAGTCCATCTATGAAATGGCCGCCCGCCTGCAGGCGATCGTGCCGGATGTGCGCATTGCTGTAGCCCATGGTCAGATGAAGCCCCGGGAGTTGGAGCGGGTCATGCACGACTTCATGGCTCGAAAGTACGACGTGCTCGTCTCGACCAACATCATTGAAAGCGGCCTGGACATCCCCAACGCAAATACTATCCTCATCAATCATGCTGAGCAATTCGGACTGGCCGATCTGCATCAGCTCCGCGGCCGTGTTGGCCGCTCCGACCGCAAAGCCTTCTGCTATCTGCTGGTCCCCTCCATTCACGGACTGACACGCGAAGCCCGCCAGCGCCTGCAGGCCATTGAAGAATTCAGTGAACTGGGTAGTGGCTTTTCAATCGCCCTGCGCGATCTGGACATTCGCGGTGCAGGTAACCTGCTGGGAGCCGAGCAGAGTGGCTTTATCGAAGAAATCGGCTTCGAAACCTATCAGCAGATCCTGGACGAAGCAATCCGTGAGCTGCGGGAAGAAGAATTTGCGGACGTGCTGGGCATGCCGCCTCCTAAACCGACCGAGACCAGCGTGGACGTCGAAGCCGACGCCTTTATTCCAGAGTCTTACGTCAGCAGTCATGTAGAACGCCTCAACCTGTATCGGCGGCTGAGCGAAGCGACTGACGAAGCATCCATTGAGGCCTTTCGAGACGAACTGGCCGATCGCTTCGGTCCGGTCCCGTCCGAAGTGGACAACCTGCTCTGGGCTGCCCGCCTCAAGCTGCTGGGACAGGCGCTACGTCTACCCAAAGTCTCGTTCAAAAACCGACGGCTTTTTCTGGAATTTCCTCTCCAGGACGAAGACCCGCATTTCTACACGCACTGCTTCATGCCCCTCCTGGAACGTCTGAGTCAGCTCGACCGGCGCTATGTGCTGAAAGAGCAGCATCGGAAGCTGCGTGCCATTGTGCAGGACGTGCCGGATCTGGAAACGGCTTACCAAGTACTTCAGCAACTTCAGCCGGTCGAGGCACCGGTCTCCTGAGCCGCCGCCTCATAGCGGGTCAGTATGGCCCGTGCCTGTGCCCGGAGTTGTGCCCGCAATGCCTCGGGCTCCAGCACTTCCACCTCCGTCCCGTAGCGCAACAGCCACCGTGCCAGGTACGTCAGGTTTTCAAAAGCGAACGTCACCTCGACCCCTTCAGGCGTTTCCTGCTCTGATTCGATACGGGCTGGAATGCTGCGCCGTGCCCAGCGATAGGTAGGCCGCGCAAAACGCAGGCGAATGCGGTGCGCCTCTCTCGGGGCCCCCTGCGCCTCCAGATAGGCATTCAGGTCAAAGTCACGTGGTGGCACGAACCGCTCACGCAGCACGGTCAGACGCTGGATACGATCCAGCCGGAAGTTCCGGATGTCCTTTCGGAGATGATCGTAGGCGATCAGGTTCCAGTGGTCCGTATAGTAAACCAGCCCCAGGGGGTCCACCTTGCGTCGCGTCAGCTCATCCCGGCTGGGCACATAGTATTCCAGGTGGACGGACTGCTGATGAGCAATGGCCTCGCTGAGTTCGTACCAGTAGCCGGCCTCTTCATCCGATCCCTGCATGGTCTGCAACCAGTAGGGATCGATTACGATGCGCTCCTGCAGCCGTTCGATATATTCTCGGATGGATTGCGGCAATACGGAACGGATCTTAAGCGCCACGGCATCGGCGTCGGCCCGGAGCGAAGCATCCGGCTGGCGTTTCATGAAAGCGGTGCCGATCAGGAGCGTAGCCGCTTCGCGGGCGGTAAACATGAGTGGTGGTAGCTGATAGCCTTCAAGGATCTCGTAGCCGCCTCCTTCGGCATAGGTCAGCGGCACGTTTGCCTCGCTGAGCGCCCGCAGGTCCCGGAAGATGGTGCGGCGGCTCACGCCGAAGTGTTCGGCCAGCTGCCGGGCGGTAAGGCCGGGTCGCGTCTGCAACAGCAGGATCAGTGCGAAGAGGCGTTCCGTACGGTTGCGGGTGCGTTCGGCCAGCTTCATGGCAAATGGCCGTTGGCAGTTCAATGCTGACCTGCTTGCTGTTAGCGAACCGAAGCGGGGGATTCCGGTTCCGGTGCGACGTGTATCAGGTATTTCGCCGCAAAGAGTGGATCGCCCAGCAGTTGATCCAGGGGCCAGAGTGTTACGTGCAGGTGGGGTTCCAGCTGCTCAAGCGCGGCCAGTTCTTCGGAGAGGTCACCGCCTTTGAGCGTCAGCAGGCCGGGCGGCCAGGCATCCGGAGGAGTTACCAGCGGTCGGGCTACCCGGCGATGCCAGGTCCAGAGCGTGGCGAGCGGTGCCGTAGCGCGCGCCACGCTGTAATGCGTTTCCCCTTTCCACTGTTCGGCCCGTGCATGGTGCGACTGTAGATTGGTCAGGCCCAATCGCCGGGCCATGGTGCGCACGGCCAGCACCTTTTTCTGTACGGCATCTACAGCATGCACGGTGATCTCGGGAAAGGCGATGGCCAGCGGAATGGCCGGCAGTCCCCCACCGGTGCCCCAGTCCACCACGATACTACCCGGAGGGAAGGGCCGCCACGTCAGGGCCAGGCAGTGCAGCAGATGGCGGCGCGGCAGCTCGGCCAGCGTTTCACGTGAAACAAGGTTATGCCGTCGATTCAGCGCTTCCAACAGCCGTGCATAGCATGAGAGCTGCTCCTGCTGCTCCCGCGTAAGCCGTTTCCAGGGATTCCACTCCGACGATAGTGTTTCACGTGAAACACGCATGTGTCAGATGGCTGAAATGTTTCACGTGAAACATTTCATACCGGCTGCGGACGGCGATGGCGTCGCAACAACACCATGAGTACAGCAATATCGGCCGGCCGTACCCCACTGATTCGTGAAGCCTGCCCCAGATTCTCCGGCCGAATCTTGCTGAGCTTTTCGCGGGCTTCTTTGGAGATGGTCTCTACTGCCTCGTAGTCAAAGTCCGGAGGAATGCGCCAGTCCTCCAGCTCACGCATCTTCTCGACCAGCTCCCGCTCCCGATCCATATATCCTTCGTACTTCAGCTCGATTTCCACCAGAAGCTCCACCGGCTCCATACCCGGAGCCGGCACAACCACCTGCTCCCGCAGACCAGTGGCGTCCAACAGCTCGCGCAGATTAACCTGAGGCCGCAGCGCCAACCGCACCAGCCGCTCAGGACGGTCAATGGGCGAAGTCCCTACCCGCTCCAGGTAGCCGTTCACCTGCTCCGGACGCACGGTCGTCTCCTCCAATGCCCGGCGCGTCCGGGCAATCGCCTCCCGCTTCTGCAGCATCCGCTCGTAGCGCTCGCGCGTGGCCAGGCCCAACCGATAACCCAGCTCGGTCAACCGTAGATCTGCATTGTCCTGCCGGAGGAGAATCCGATGCTCAGCCCGTGACGTAAACATGCGGTAAGGCTCATCCGTCCCCTTCGCCACCAGATCATCAATCAGCACGCCGATATAAGCCTCCGAGCGACGCAATACCACCGGTTCTGCTCCCCGCAGTTTCTGCACCGCATTGATGCCGGCTATGAGACCCTGCGCCGCCGCCTCCTCGTAACCCGTCGTGCCGTTGATCTGTCCGGCAAAAAACAGCCCCTCCACATATTTGGTCTCCAGACTGTAGCGAATCTGATAGGGCGGAAAATAGTCGTACTCAATCGCATAACCCGGACGCAACACGTGCACACGCTCCAACCCGGGAATCCTGCGCAGAGCAGCCACCTGCACTTCCTCAGGCAGACTGGTCGAAAAACCATTCACATAGACCTCGTAGGTGTCCCACCCCTCCGGCTCCAGAAAGATGGGATGACGATCGCGCTCTGCAAAGCGCTCAATCTTATCCTCAATGGATGGACAATAGCGCGGCCCCCGTCCCCTGATCCGACCCGTAAACATGGGACTACGGTCAAAGCCCGTCCGCAAAATGGCATGCACCTCGGGGGTAGTGTAGGTAAGCCAGCAACTGAGCTGCCGCTCCGGCAACCGATCTGTCATGTAGGAGAAAGGCAACGGCTCTGAATCGCCCGGCTGCTCCTGCAGCTGACGATAATCAATGGTGCGACCGTCAATGCGAGGCGGCGTACCCGTCTTGAGCCGACCACTCTCGAAACCCAGCTGCTCCAGGCAAGCCGTCAGTCCGGTGGCCGCCCGCTCGCCCATACGCCCCCCTCCAAGCTGACGTTCGCCCACGTGAATCACCCCGTTCAGAAAGGTGCCGTTCGTCAGAATCACACAGGGCGCCAGAAAGACCTTGCCCAGCTGCGTACGTACCCCCTTCACCCGTCGACCTTCAACAAGCACCTCAGCCACCGTATCAGCTCGCATCCACAGGTTCGGGATTGACTCCAGCTCGCGCCGCACCGCCTCAGCATAGCGCTTGCGGTCACACTGCGCCCGGGGTCCCCAGACGGCCGGCCCCTTGCTACGGTTGAGCATCCGAAACTGAATGCCCGTCTGGTCGGCCATGCGTCCCATAATCCCACCCAACGCGTCGATCTCCCGGACCAGATGCCCTTTGCCAATCCCGCCAATAGCCGGATTGCATGACATACGACCAATCGCTTCCAGACTCATTGTAACAAGTAGCGTACGCGCTCCCATCCGAGCCGCCGCAGCTGCCGCCTCAGCACCGGCATGCCCGCCTCCAACCACAATCACGTCGTACCGCTCTTCCAGAAAAAGCTCCATAGCTGTTCTTTCAAGTTCGTTACCATCTCCATTTATAACCATGGAATACCTTTTGTCGTCCATTTGTTTAAGGCTCAGTTCCAGTTACCATATATTCCACATTATGCATTTGGACATCCTTTATCAAGGAATCCTTCATCCCGACATCCCGATCCCATCTTCACTAACCGATCGGCTGCCTCCCGCAGCGCAAGCCTGGATAGATAATTTACGGCAATCCCCTCCCGATACCCCTCAGACTTACGAAATCGAAACCTCATCCGGTCCTCTTTGCCTGCTGGTGTTCCCTTATCCTGCCAGTCCTCCGCTCTTGCTTGTAGTTCGCTTGGCGCGCACAGTTTTTCCTGAATCTGACACGTTTTTCCGCACGCTGGTCCATAGCCTGCGGGCGGTGCTCTGGGAAGCTGACGCCCACACCCTCCGCTTCACCTACGTCAGCCCTCAAGCTGAAGACCTGCTGGGCTATCCCGTAGCTCAATGGTTGGAAGAGCCAGACTTCTGGGCTACCCGTATCCATCCAGAAGATCGAGAACAGGCCCTGACCTACTGTCAACAGGCAACCAGGCGAGGCGAAAACCACGATTTTACGTACCGGATGATCCGGGCCGACGGTCGCATAATCTGGATACGTGACATTGTCACCGTGGTGCCAGACGCCCAGGGCCACCCACATCGCCTGCGTGGCCTGTTGCTGGATGTTACCGGAGAACAGGAAACCCGTCAGGAGCTGGAGCTGACCCGCCGACGCTACGAAGACCTGGTCACCAACAATCCGGTTGCTACAGGCGTCTACTGCAACGGCCAGGTCGTCTATGCCAATCCAGCCGCAGCCCGACTTTTCGGCGCCCGCCGACCGGAGGATCTGCTGGGCAGAACTGCTGCCGACCTGATCCATCCCAGCAATTTAGAGGCCGCATTGAAGAATGTTCACCGTATCATAACCCAACGTGAACAGGTCTCCTATGGCCGCGGGCGCATCCAACGGCTGAACGGCCGCACCACCATCGTGGACTTCCGGGGCGTACCTATCACCTGGGAAGGCGCACCGGCCGTGCTGTTCTTCATGTGGGACGTGGGCGAGCAGCTCCGCACAGCCCGACGCCTGGCCGAACGCGAAGCACACTACCAGGCTATCTTTGAAAACGCCCCCATTCCTATCTATGTACAACGCGGTCAGCAATTTTTACTGGTCAATCCGGCTTTTGCTCGCCTGACCGGCTACACGGCCGAAGAACTGACCACGCCCGACTTCGATGTACTGCAACTGGTGGCTCCTCAGAGCCTTCCCGTAGTGCAGGAACGCCTGGCCCGTCGTGCCCAGGGCCTCCCGGTCCCCCCTCGCTACGAACTCTGGATCCGACGTAAAGACGGAAGCGAAATTCTTGTCGAAGCCACTTCGATCAGCATCCGTTGGGAAGGCGCCCCGGCTGTGCTGAGCTTCCTTCGCGACCTCAATGCTCAACGCCTGATGGAAGCCTACCTTCGACTGGCGCGTCAGAAAGCCGAGGAGGCCAGCCAGCTCAAGAGTAAGTTCCTGGAACTGATCACGCACGAAATCCGCACACCGCTCAGCACTATTCTGGGCTACACGGAGCTGCTTCGCGATGAACTCTCCGAACAGATCGCACCAGAACTACTGGATTTCCTTCATATTATTCACAAAAATGGACAACGCCTGCTGCGCCTGCTTTCTGACATCCTGGACTTAAGTCTGCTCGAAACGAAACGATATCACCTCCAGACAGAAACTGTGGTTCTTGACGAGCTGATACAACGCCTGCAGGACGCGTTTGCCCCGATGGCGCGGGACAAAGGACTGGCGCTGCAGGTAGAACCCGCTGCTACCCCTGTGCGCGTGGTGGCCGACCGCGAAGCTCTCTACCGAGCGCTCGCCAACATCGTACATAATGCTATCAAATTCACCGAAACCGGCCATGTGCGTTTGCGGATCGGACAGAATGATCGGGAAGGCTGGGTGCAGGTGATCGATACCGGCCCCGGCATGGATCCAGCATTTGCCCGAACAGGTCTGTTTGAGCCCTTCCGACAGGAATCAGAAGGATTGCGTCGGCGCCACGAAGGTTCCGGGCTGGGTATGACCGTCGCCCGCCGTTTTATTGAAAGCTTACGGGGGCGCATTGCCGTAGACACCACGCCCGGACAGGGAACCACAGTGACCGTATATCTGCCACTCGTGGAACGGGAGCGGTTGTCTTTGCCTTCCGCCCTGCATCCAGAAGCTTCCGAGCTCCATCGTCTCCAGCAATGCCTCAGAAGGTACCATCCCCGCATCCTGATCGTGGAAGACAATCCAGAAGTCGCCCGTTTTCTGGAACTGGCTCTGCAGGACATAGCCGAGGTAACCTTTGCCACCGAGGCTCAGCAGGCCCTGGAGATGATCAAGGCCAGCCTGCGGAAGCATCAAACCTTCGATATAGTGCTGCTGGACCTGAATCTGCCGGGTGACTTCAATGGCCAGGCTCTCCTGCACGAAATACGCCGGCATTCGGCCTACCACCACATACCCATTGTGGCGCAGACTGCCTACGCCGAACCCTTTCAGGCGAAGGACTTCTTGGCCGAAGGTTTCGACGGGATTCTGACCAAACCTATTGACCGACTGACCCTCTATCGCGAATTGAACCGCCTGCTTACACAGCATCCGGCCCCCTCATGAGCTTTCCCACCGAAAAGTACCCGGAGCTTTACCATGTGCTTTTTGAGGCGGCCAACGATGCGATCTTTCTGGCGGACGTCGAAACTGGCCGCCTCCTGGACGCCAATCCACGCGCCTGCGAACTGATCGGTTACCCTCGCGAAGTTATCCGGGGCATGCATCACCTCGAACTGCATCCCCCGGAGGATCGGACACGCTACCGTTCCATCTTCCAGCGCCATGCCCAGGCCGGCCAGGCCATTGAAAACGTTGAGGTGATCCACCGCGACGGCACCCGCATTCCTGTCGAAATCAGTGCCTCCCGCATCCTGCTTGACGGCCGTCCCGTACTGGTCGGCATCTTTCGCGATTTACGCCCTCGGCGGAAGCTGGAACGAATGCTTCAGGAAACGGAAAGCCATTACCGTATCCTGGCTGAGCAGGAATTGATCGGCGTTTATCTGATCCAGAACGACCGATTTGCTTTTGTCAATCGGTATATTGCTGATTCTATTGGGTATAAACCAGAAGAGTTGGTCGGTCGCGCGCTCTCAGCTCTGGTACACCCTGAAGATCTACCACACATTGAGGCACAAATCCGCCATTGCTTTTCAGGGGAAGCAAAAGCCCTCCATTGCACGCTGCGGATCTTTCATCGACAGGGCCATGTGGTTGACGTCGAGGTCATCGGCTCAGCCACAACCTACCGGGGACATCCGGCCATCCTGGGGGTTATGCTACCTACGGGCAGGGCCCGACGTCAGGCCCGCTTCTACCAGACCGAAAGCCACATTTTGCAGGATCTACTTCAGGGAGCTTCTCAGGAAGCATTGCTTGACGCGCTGTGCACCGCGATTGAGACGTATCTGTCTGATGGGATCTGCACCATTTTACTACATCGCGACGGTCGGCTCTACCGCGGCGCCTCCCACATGCCCCCTGCATACGATGCCGCCATTGAGGGGTTAGCCATTGGTCCTGAAGTCGGCTCCTGTGGCACGGCCGCCTTTACCCGCACACCGGTCTGGGTAGTCGACGTGCAGACGGATCCCAAATGGGTCGCTTATCGAGAGCTGGCCACGCAGTACAACTTTCGCGCCTGCTGGTCCTATCCCATTTTGAACGCTCACGACGAAGTACTGGGTACCTTTGCTGTCTATTTTCCTACCATTCGAACTCCAGAGCCGGCCGAAAAAGAGGTGCTGGAGCGAGGGGCAGCCCTGGCCGCGCTCATTCTGGAAACCCGTCGCATCCAGGCCGAAAACGCCCGGCTGGCCGAAGTGGCGCGTCAGACTTCCTCTGGCATTCTCATTACAGATGCTGAACGACGTGTGCAATGGCTCAACGAAGGCTTCACGCGTCTGACCGGCTACACGCTGAAGGACGTCTATGGGCGCCAACCTTCCGAGTTTCTCGTCGGCCCTCAGACAGATCGAAGCACCCTGGAAACAATCAGGCAACAACTACAAAAAGGCCATTCCATTCACACAAAAATCTACTTCTACCGAAAAGATGGCACGGGCTTCTGGGATGAGCTGCGCATCGAACCCCTTCGGGATGAGCAAGGGGGTCTGATCGGATTTATCGGGCTCAACCACGACATTACTGCGCTGGTCGAATACGAGCAGGCGCTCCAACGGGCCCGCGCCGAAGCCGAAACGGCCACCCGCCTGAAGGCTGCCTTTCTGGCCACTACAAGCCACGAAATCCGCACCCCTCTCAACAGCATTCTGGGCTTTGCCGAATTGCTTGATGAACAACTTGCGGCCCATGGCCTGGAGTCGCTACGAGAGTTTACGGGCATTATTCAGCGCTCAGGCCGTCGGTTGCTTCGCCTGATTAACGACATCCTGGAACTGAGTCGCCTGGAGGCCGACCGGCTGGTACTGAAAAGCGAACCCTGCCTCCTGCACACGATCGTCGAGGAAGCGGTGGCCGAGCTGCAGCCTCAGGCCCGTCAGAAAGGGCTGGACCTTATCGTTCATGCCCAGTCGAGTCCACCCGTCCTGGGCGACCCTCAGCGTTTACACCAGGTCGTAACCAATCTGGTCGCCAATGCCATCAAGTACACCGAACAGGGCGAAGTGCGCGTCGCGGTGCAAACCGAAACCTGCCCCCAGGGCCAACAGGTGGTGTTACGTGTGACAGACACGGGCCCGGGCATCGACCCAGACTTTCTGCCACGCCTGTTCGAGCCGTTTCAGCAAGCCCCCTCTGAACGGGAACAGCAAGAAGGCAGTGGACTCGGGCTGGCCATTACGAAACGCTTGGTCGAACAGATGCATGGCCAGATCACGGTGGATGCTGCTCCGGGCCGGGGTACCACCTTCACCGTTACTTTTCCAGCGCTACTTTCCAATGCAGAAACGTGAGAAGATCTGATCCAGCACGTCCTCCGTGGTTATCTCACCGGTAATGGCCCCCAGTTCGTGAAGGGCCCGCCGGAGCTCAAGTGCCAGCAGATCGCCACCGGCACCCTCTGCCAACGCCACACGTGCAGCTTGCACCGCTTCGCGGGCGTGGGCCAGGTGCTGACGATGCCGCTGGTTCATCACGACGGCGGAATCGTCCATGGTTCCCAGATCGGCCGTTACAACCGTTACCAGCGTCCGAATGAGGGGTTGCAGCTCGACGCCGGTAGCACGCGCCCGGCGGGCAGAAAGGGCAAGCACGGGAACGTCCAGTTCAGGCAGTACTGGCGTTCCTTCGATCAGATCCCGCTTATTGCCCACCACGATCATTGCAAGCGCTGGCTGGTCCGCTCGCAACCGCTGCAGATAGGCCCGTTCTTCCGGATCCAGCCCTGCTGTCAGATCGAACACGTACAAAAGCACGTCCGCTGCAGCCATAGCCTGCTGTGCCCGGCGCACCCCCTCGGCTTCGATCTGGTCAGCCGTTATGCGCAGACCGGCCGTGTCCACAAACCGGAAACGCAGCCCTTCGATCTCGGCCTCGGCCTCGATCTGGTCACGCGTAGTGCCTGGGACAGGACTGACAATGGCACGATCCTGCCCCAGCAGCGCATTGAGTAACGTCGATTTGCCAGCATTGGGCCGTCCGCCGATCACTACCCGAACGCCATCGCGGAGCAGTTCGCCCAGTCGATAGGAGCGCAACAGCTCATCCAGCAGGCCTTCGATGCGGTCCAGCAGGGCTTCAAGCTGCGCCCGATCGGCGAACTCCACGTCTTCATCCGAAAAGTCCAGCTCCAGCTCCACATAGGCACACAGCTCCAGCAAGTCGCTGCGCAGCCGTTGCAGCTGCTCAGAGTAGCGACCCTGTAGATGCGCCAGCGATACGCGATGGGCCCGGGTCGAGCCCGCGTGAATCAGGTCGGCTACAGCCTCGGCCTGCGCCAGGTCGAGTTTGCCGTTCAGAAAAGCGCGCAGCGTGAATTCACCCGGCTCAGCCAGACGCGCCCCGTGATGGAGGAGTGTCTCCAGGATGAGCTGAGGCGCCAGGTCCCCCCCATGACAGGTCAGCTCCACGACGTCTTCGCCCGTATAGGAGCGGGGCGCCCGGAAGACAGTCGCCACTACCTGATCAATGGGGTCGCCTTTTGGACTCAGTACGTAGCCGAAATGGGCTGTATGGGAAGGAACCGTCTGGAGATCCACTCCTTGAAAACAGGCTGCTGCAATCCGACAGGCATCCGGCCCGGACAGACGCACGATGGCCAGCGCTGCCCGTCCACGGGCTGTAGCAATCGCCGCAATGGTGTCGCCCCGCCGCATCATCAGCCCTCCACGCAACGCTATCGACGGACACGTGCCTTTTTTTTGCGTCCTCGCTTTTTCTTCTGCGTAGCTTTCTGCGTGGCTTGCCGAACAGTCCGGCGATCACCCCGTCCATCTGCCGCTGCCTGTGCCTTTTCCTTCTCCAGCGAACGGTTGATCCAGAATTGCTGAATGGCCGAGAAAATATTGTAACAGAGATAATAGAGATTCAGAGCCGACGACAGCCGGTTAAAAATAGCGAAGATGAAGATCGGGAAAACGTAGGTCAGGATCTTCGTCTGGGGATTTGAAGGCGTCGAAGCGGATTGGATGTGCATCTGAATGATCATGGAAAGCCCCATCAGCAGCGTAAAGCCTGCCACAAAGTCGCCATAGAGCGGAATCGTAAAGGGCAGGTGGAGAATGGGATCCGGCGCCGAGAGATCTTCGGCCCAGAGGAAGGCCTGCTGGCGTACGATAAGCGACTGCTGGAAGTACTGCCAGAGAGCAATCAGCACGGGCCATTGCAGCAGCATCGGGAGACATCCACCCAATGGATTGATCTTTTTCTCCCGATACAGCTTCATCATGGCTTCCTGTTGCTTCTGCGGATTGTCCGCATACTTTTCGCGGATGGCTTCCAGCTCGGGTTGGAGCTCCCGCATACGGGCCATATTGCGGAACGACGCCCGCGTGAGCGGATAGAGCGCGATCTTGACGAGCAGGGCAAAGACAATGATGGCCAGTCCGTAGTTACCCAGCAGACGCCCCAGCAACGTAAAGAGCGGGATAAAGATAAACTTGGCCAGTGGTCGGGTCATCCATTCGAAGGCATCCCAGCCGTAATCCACCATATCATAGAGCCCCAGGTCATAGCGGGCCAGGCGAAAATATTCCATAGGCCCCAGATAGAGCCGGAACTCATCTACCTGGCCGTCTTCAGGCCGGGGCATCAGCAGACGAGCCGCATAATCTTCCCAGTAGGACGGATCCTCGGGTTCTCCCAGGCGCTCACCGACCAGCTCGGCTCCGCGTGTCTCACCGGAAGGAATCACCACAGCCGCAAAAAACTTGTTCTTGACAGCCACCCAGTCGACCTGGCCGGCCAGTCGTTTTTCCTCGGTGCGGTTTCGGTCGAGCGTGATTTTCTCCAGTTCGCCTCCGCTACGTGCAAAGGCGCCACTATGGCGTGCCTCGTCATCGCGATCCCGCTCAGCAAACGGCACACCGCCATTCCAGACCAGCTCGTACCCTTCAAGGGTACTGAAACTCGCCGCCCCTTCCTGCTCAATGCGTAGTTTTACTTCATAGTCATCCGGCGCAAAAGTATAGATCTGACGAATGCGGCCAGTACCGATAGGCACCTCAAAGACTACATCTACTGGACCGTCCGTGACACGCAATGTGTCGGTCGATACGGTGGTCTGAAAATACAGGGCCCGCGTATCGATCAGGTGGCTGGCCGGCGTGGTAAAGACCAGACTCAACGCCCCCGGCTTGGTCGTGTCAACAAGTTGAACAGGCGTTTCAAAATCGTACGTCCTGTATTTTTTGAGCCTCAGCGAAACCAGCGTGGCCCCTCGGGTAGAAAGCTGTGCCTGGTAGAGATTGGTTTCGACCGTAATGAGACGGGCCTGGCCATGCTGTGCGGCGGCCAGCAGCGTATCGGTCAACGGCCCCAGCAGGTCTTCGCTAATGGCTTGCGTCTCTGCGGGAGCCAACACTTCCTCCGGGGCTGCCTCCGCGTGCAGCGTGTCGCGCACAGCAGGTGTCGGCGGTGGTGGCGGTGGCGCCAGCCACCACAGCCAGACAAACATGATCAGAGCGGTCAGAATCGTCGCAATGACAACGTTACGGTCCACGGTCGAGCTCCAGCTAATCCAGGCCAAAACGGGGCAGGATACGGACCGAGCAGCGCGCTGTTCCGTCTCTGCTCAGCCTTCAAGTAGCTTCTTTCTAAGCTGTTCCGTCAGGCGCTTCAGCGCCTCAGGTAGATCGCGTCGAATGCATTCACGTGCCCGGGCTGGATCAGCCCGGTAGAGAATCATCAGCGTGAGGGTATCCGGCCGATCTCGAAACAACGCCACCAGGGGGTGTTGATGCAGACGATAGGTTTCACGCAGCAGACGCCGGATGCGGTTGCGCACCACAGAACGCCGGGCCTGCCGTCCCGCCGTAAAACCTACCTGCACGGGCACATCCTCTCCCACTTCGTCGCGCAGCACCACCCGATAGAGCAGCCGCACACACCCTTTAGCGACCGTACCCACATCGGTTCGGGAGCGGTCGAATAGCGGCCGGATCAGACGCTGACGCCGCAGCCGAAACGCCCGGGGCAGGCGGTTGGTCCCTCGTGGCCCGCCCTCACTCGTTCCGTGCCTCTGCGGCGCCTCCACTTTGCCGTCGACTCACTTACCCGACATCCGATCGCTGACGGTCAGACTCTTACGTCCTTTTTTGCGACGACGTGCCAGGATCGCGCGACCGCTCTTCGTCTTCATGCGGGCTCGGAATCCATGCGTATTCCGACGTTTACGACGGCTGGGCTGATACGTACGTTTGGGCATCGCTCGTTATGGTCTGATGAAGGCATTTGCATACAGAAACGGCTGCTGAAACGCCGGCTCGCCGATCAGGTTGCGTGGAACCTGAAAGCGGTCTTGCGCGATAGAAGGAGCGAAAAAGAGCCAGAGCCGCTGGCACGGGCCCTCTTGACATTTACCGAAACCCTGTGTTAAAATAGAGGTTGCCCGTGTGTAGAAAGGGCTCGGTAATAAACGAGCGGAAGTAGCTCAGTTGGTAGAGCATCAGCTTCCCAAGCTGAGGGTCGCGGGTTCGAGTCCCGTCTTCCGCTCAGCCAGATAGTGGCGATTGCCACGCGAAAGCGGGGCGCGGCAATCGCTTTTTTCGTGTTTGTTGGGGCGGTTAGCTCAGCTGGTTAGAGCGCCTGCCTTACAAGCAGGAGGTCAGTGGTTCGATTCCACTACCGCCCACCTGTTCATGGCGCCCTCTCTCTACACTCCCATCCCGTGCCTCGGGCACGGGTTTTTTGTAAAGCGCATCTGACGCTTGCCTCTGGTAGGCAATCCCGTTACAGAATCGTTACAATCTGACACCACGTACCTTTCACCTGCCTGTTGCAACAGGCATAGTTCTTCGATTATTTAATGTTACTTAAAGGTCGTTTCAACATTACCGATCGGGGGGAAAGCCATGATCCCGCCACCCTTCACGTATGCGGCGCCCACCAGTCTGGAGGAAGCGCTTGCCCTGTTGCAACAGCATGGACCAACGGCCAAGATTCTGGCCGGCGGTCATAGCCTGCTGCCCATGATGAAGCTTCGTCTGCTGGAGCCCGAAGTGCTTATCGACCTGCGGCGTGTGCCTGGCCTCAACGATATCCGTGAAGCGAACGGGTATCTGCACATCGGGGCCATGGTCCGTGAAGTCGAACTCGAAGAGCATCCACTTATTCGGGAAAAATATCCCCTGCTTTACGAGACAACGCGCTGGATTGCCGACCCGCAGGTTCGCAACATGGGCACGGTCGGCGGCAATCTGGCTCACGGCGATCCCGGCAACGACCATCCAGCCACCATGATGGCCTACGATGCCCAGCTCGTGGTCGTGGGCCCTCGCGGCGAGCGCGTCATTCCTGCCCGGGAGTTCTTCCTGGATTTTTATACGACCGCGCTGGAGTCCGACGAGATTCTCACTGCTATCCGGATCCCGACCCCCCCACCCCGCAGTGGTGGGGCTTATGAAAAACTGGAGCGCAAGGTCGGTGACTATGCGACGGCTGCGGTGGCCGTACAGCTTTCACTGGCCGAGGATGGCACGCTCAGCTACGTGGGCATTGGTCTGACAAACGTGGCCCACGTGCCGCTGTTCGCTGCCCGCTCCTGCGCCCATTTGCAGGGCCAGCGTCCTACGCCGGAACGCATT
The DNA here is from genome assembly GCA_030950375.1 of Rhodothermus sp. Classification (GTDB taxonomy): domain Bacteria; phylum Bacteroidota; class Rhodothermia; order Rhodothermales; family Rhodothermaceae; genus Rhodothermus. The sequence goes on from JAUZRN010000006.1 coordinate 52,189, forward strand.
GACGAAGCCGCGCAGATGGCTTCGGAAGACTGTAATCCCCGGTCGGATCTGCGCGGTTCGGCCGAATACAAGCGTGCGATGGTGCGTGAGCTGACCCGTCGCGCTTTTCGTCGAGCCCTTGAGCGAGCCCAAGGAGGTCAATAAGCCATGGCTGCACAAACGGTTACGGTAACCCTCACCGTCAACGGAAAGACGCATACGGCTGAGGTTGAGCCCCGGCTTTTGCTCGTGCACTTTCTGCGGGAACACCTGAACTTAACCGGTACGCATATCGGCTGCGACACAACCCACTGTGGTGCCTGCACAGTGCTGATGAACGGCCGGGCCATCAAGTCCTGTACGGTGCTCACCGTGCAAGCTGACGGGGCCACGATCCAAACAATCGAGGGCATGGCTGAAAATGGCCAGATGCACCCGCTGCAGGAAGGCTTTCACGTGGAGCACGGATTGCAGTGTGGCTATTGCACGCCCGGCATGATTATGCGTGCCGCCGAACTGCTGGCCAAGAACCCTGATCCCTCTGAGGAGGAAATCCGCTGGGGTATCTCGGGCAATCTGTGCCGCTGCACTGGCTACGTTAACATTGTGAAAGCCATTCAGTACGCTGCCCGCAAACTGCGCGCGCGCGAGCAGGCCGCGGCCGATTCCTGAGTCTTCCCGCCAACCCCCCAAGCTACCGGAAAAAATCATGGAAGCCGAAGTCCGGACACCCCCGACGATCTGCGGCATGGGGCATCGCATGAAGCGTAAGGAAGACGCCCGCTTTCTGTTTGGCAAAGGGCGCTATGTGGACGACATCAAGCTGCCCGGCATGCTCTACATGGACATCGTCCGCAGTCCCTTTGCCCATGCCCGGATCAAAAGCATCAACACCGAACGGGCCCTGGCAATGGACGGCGTCGTAGCCGTCATCACAGGCAAGGATCTGGAGCAATACAACCTGCACTGGATGCCCACCCTCATGGGCGACACGCAGATGGTCCTGCCTACCGACCGCGTCCTGTACCAGGCACAGGAGGTGGCGGCCGTCATTGCCACGGATCGCTACATTGCGGCCGATGCCGTCGAAGCCATTGAGGTCGAATACGAACCACTTGAGCCCGTGGTCGATCCATTTCGGGCTCTGGAGCCCGATGCGCCGGTCCTCCGCACGGACAAGGGTAAAACGGACAATCACATCTGGCACTGGGAGGTCGGCGACCGTGAGGCGACCGAGCGGGCCTTCCAAGAGGCTGACGTGGTCGTCAAACAGCAGATCTATATTCCCCGTATCCACGTAGCCTCTATTGAGACGTGTGGTTGCATTGCCGACTACGATCCGGTCGAAGGCAAACTGACCGTCTATATGACCACCCAGGCCCCCCATGTAGTGCGGACAGCTCTGGCGATGGTCGCCGGTCATGTAGGCCTGTCAGAAGAAAAGATCCGCGTCATCTCGCCGGATATCGGAGGCGGCTTCGGCGGCAAGGTGCCCATCTATCCGGGCTACGTCATCGCCATTGCGGCCTCGGTATTGCTGGGCAAGCCGGTCAAGTGGATCGAAGATCGGTCGGAAAACCTGCAGGCCGATTCGTTCGCCCGTGACTACCACATCACGGCCGAGCTGGCGGCCACCAAGGAGGGCAAGATTACAGCGCTTCGGATTAAAACGCTGGCGGACCACGGCTACACCGATGCAGCGGCCAACCCTTCCAAGTTTCCGGCCGGTCTGTTTTCGATCTGCACCGGCTCCTACGACATCAAACACGCGTTCGTCGAAGTCGATGCCGTCTATACGAACAAACCGCCGGGCGGCGTGGCCTATCGCTGCTCGTTCCGGGTGACCGAAGCCGTGCACGCCATTGAGCGCATGGTGGATGTGCTGGCCCAGAAACTGGGCATGGATCCGGCCGAATTGCGTTTCAAGAATTTCATTCAGCCTGACCAATTCCCCTACAAGTCGGCACTCGGCTGGGAGTACGATAGCGGAAACTACCCGGCTGCCCTGCGCAAAGCGATGGACCTGATCGGCTACGAGGATCTGCGTCGCGAGCAGGCCGAGCGACGGGCCCGGGGTGAACTCATGGGCATCGGTATCAGCAGTTTCACGGAAATTGTCGGCGCCGGTCCTTCGCGGCATTTCGACATTCTTGGCATCAAGATGTTCGATAGCTGCGAGCTGCGCATCCATCCCACCGGCAAGGCGATCGCACGCTTCGGCACGAAATCGCAGGGCCAGGGGCATGAAACCACCTACGCCCAGATTATCGCGGAAGAGCTGGGCATTCCGGCCGAACACGTTCAGGTCGAAGAAGGCGACACCGACACAGCCCCCTATGGGCTGGGCACTTATGCCAGTCGATCCACCCCGACGGCCGGTGCCGCGGCCGCCATGGCCGCTCGTAAGGTGCGCGAGAAAGCCCGAAAAATTGCTGCCTACCTGCTCGAAGTCAGCGAAGAGGACCTGGAATGGGAACCGGGCGTCTTCCGGGTCAAAGGCGCACCGGACAAATCCGTCACCATTCAGGACATCGCCCTGGCGGCCTATACCAATCATCCGCCGGGCATGGAGGCTGGTCTGGAAGCCGTCCATTACTACGACCCACCCAACCTCACCTTCCCCTTTGGCTCGTATATCTGCGTGGTGGACATTGACAAGGGCACCGGTCAGGTAAAAATTCGACGTTTCGTGGCGGTGGACGACTGCGGCCATGTCATTAATCCGATGATCGTAGAGGGCCAGATCCACGGCGGGTTGACCATGGGTTTTGCGCCTGCCATGATGGAAGAACTGGTTTACGACGAAGAAGGCAACATCCTGACCGGTTCGTTCATGGACTACCTGTTGCCGACAGCCGTCGAGACACCGCGCTGGGAGACGGCCCGCACCGTCACGCCCTCGCCCCACCATCCACTGGGCGCCAAAGGCGTGGGCGAGTCGGCCACGGTGGGCGCACCAGCGGCTATCGTCAACGCCGTTGTCGATGCGCTCTCGCCTTATGGCGTGACGCACATCGACATTCCAATCACGCCGTACAAGGTCTGGAAAATCCTACACGAGAAGGGCGTAGTCTGAGGCGAACTTTCGGGCGGTCTGCCCGTCGAACGTACTCCCCACCGAAGCAAGTACGTCTGCCCGACGGGTTGCTCCTGTGTGCATGATCTTGAATGCATGTAATCGGGCTTTGGGAAACATCCCTGTATAAACCCGGAAAGACCATGAAAACCACTATTGAAAAAACCTTTACGGTACGTCAACCTCTGGAGAAAGTCTGGAGCTATCTGAGTGATCCGGCGAAAGTGGTGCCCTGCGTGCCCGGTGCACAGCTCACTGAACAGATCGATGCGCACCACTATCGGGGAACAGTCAGCATGAAAGTAGGACCGGTCAGCGCCAGTTATAAGGGTGAAATAACCATTAAAACGCTCGATCACGAAACCCACACGATCGAGCTGATGGGCCGTGGACTGGATGCCCGGGGTAAGGGCAGCGCCTCGATGACCATGTGGGGACAGGCCCGAGCCGTGGATGCCAACACTACCGAAATTATCAACCGGATTGAAATCTCCGTAACCGGCATGCTGGCCCAATTCGGCTCGCGCCTGATCGAAGACGTATCCAGTCGCCTTTTCGACCAGTTCACCGAGTGCTTCGAATCGCTACTGGGCGGCGAAGCACCCGAAGACGCGGGCCAGGCGCTCAGCGCCGGTTCACTGATCAAAGAGGGAATTAAGTCGGTTGCCGGACGGTTTTTCGGGAAGAAGGAGGGAAATGAGTAAGGAGGTCGCCGCTCGTATCGCAGGGTTGATCGAAGGACTGGAGCAGCAGGGGTACGTGGCGGATGAGGCACTGGCCACGGTGCTGTACCTGATGCTGACGCTACGTCGGCCGTTACTCGTTGAAGGCGACGCTGGCGTGGGCAAGACCGAGATAGCCTATGCACTGGCCGGCTATCTTGACACTGAGCTGATCCGTTTGCAGTGCTATGAAGGGCTCGACGTCCATTCAGCCGTCTATGAGTGGAACTATCCCCGCCAGCTACTGGCTATCAAGCTCTGGGAGCAGCACGAGGTGCCGCTGGAAGAACGCGAGCGGCAACTGTTCAGTGAAACCTACCTGCTGGCGCGGCCGCTGCTGAAGGCCATTCAAGCCAGAGAACAGGCCCCTGTGTTGCTCATCGACGAGATTGATCGGGCCGATGAGGAGTTCGAGGCCTTTCTACTGGAGTTGCTATCGGCCTTCCAGATCTCAATCCCGGAGCTGGGCACCATTCGTGCCCGCCATATCCCCTACGTTGTGCTGACATCCAATCGCACGCGCGAGCTGAGCGACGCGCTTAAACGTCGTTGCCTGTACTACTGGCTCGACTATCCGGATGAAGCGAAAGAGTTGCGGATCATTCGTAAGCAGCTCCCGAATATCGAAGCCGATCTGGCCTACCAGGTGGTGCGCTTTGTGCAGACGCTACGGCAACAGCGCCTGCACAAAATCCCTGGTATTGCCGAGACGCTCGACTGGGCTCGTGCCCTGGTAGCGTTGGGGGTGCGTCGGATCGATGAGGCTGTGGTGGCTCGCACAGCCGGCTGCCTGCTCAAGTCGGCCGACGACCTGGAGCACCTGCGCAACCATCAACTTGAAGACCTGCTGGCCTGCCTGACAACTTGAGCCATGTCGGCTTCCCGCACCATATGGCCGACTTTTACAGCGACCGACTTTACGGGTGCGGTGCGTGGCTTCTGCGCCTTCCTGAGGGAACATGGTTTCACGGTGGGTATTGCGGAAACCCTCGACACCCTGCAGGTGGGCCGTAGTGAGCTGCTGCAGACACCCGATCGCTTTCGGACGGCGTTGCGGGCGCTGCTGTGCAGCTCCCCGGACCAGTGCCGGCGCTTTGATGGGTTGTTCGACGCCTACTGGCTCGGTCGCACGGCAGACGGACAGGGGTCCCCGGCACCAACGCGACGGCGTACCCGTCCGCCTGCGACGGGACGAACCATGCCGCTACTTATGACCCTCCAACGCGCCACCACTCCCCCTGAAGAAGAAGGCAAAACGACCACCGGCGCCAGCACAGCCCATCGGCTACGTCAGGTAGATTTCGCTCGCGTGCCGGCCGCCGATCAGGAGCAGCTCGAAGCGCTGGCCGAGCAGCTTTTTCGCCAGCTACGCGTGCGTCTTTCGCGTCGCGAAAAAGCGGCCTGGCGCGGCCGCCGTATTGATCTGCGCCGCACAATCCGGCGCAACCTTGATCGCGGCGGCGAGCTGGTTACCCTCCGCTACCGTCAGCGTCGTCCGGATCGGCCTCGCCTGGTAGCGCTGCTCGATGTAAGCGGCTCTATGGACCGCTACAGCTACTTTCTGTTGCGTTTCCTGCATGCACTGCAGCAGCACTTCCAACGCGTCGACTCGTTCGTGTTCAGCACCGAGCTGACCTGTATCACTGAGCTGCTACGTCAGCCGACGCTCCCCGAAAGTCTACGCCGTCTGGCTGAAACGCCCACTCCCTGGTCCAGCGGAACTCGCATCGGCGCCTGCCTTGAGGCTTTTGTAGCCCATTATGGCCGCCGCCTGCTTTCACGCCGCACGCTGGTGCTCATTTTAAGTGATGGCCTCGACACAGGCGACCCAGCCCTGCTGGCCCATGCCCTGCAGGCCATTCGTACCCGCTGTCGTCGGATTATCTGGCTCAACCCGCTCATGGGCATGACGGGCTACGCACCCCTTGCCCGTGGTATGCAGGCGGCTTTGCCCTACCTCGATGTCTTTCATCCCGCCCATAACCTCGACAGCCTGCTCCGCCTGGAGCCATACCTGCGCCATGTTTGACCCGATTCTGGAGCGCGCCCGCGAACAGACAGCACAGGGCCGCCCCTGTGCGCTGGCCATCGTCGTTCGCTATGAAGCGCCGATCTCTGGAAAGCCCGGCGATAAAGCGCTCATTCTGCCCGACGGCACGCTGCATGGCTGGATAGGTGGAGGCTGCACACGCCCGGTCGTCGTTCGCGAGGCCCTACGCGCCATGCGCGACGGTCGTCCCCGCCTGGTGCGCATCACGCCTGAAGCAGCTGAAGTCGAAGTGGAAGGCCTTATCGCCTATTCGATGACCTGCTACAGCGGCGGCACACTCGATGTGTATATCGAACCGCTACTACCCCCCCCTCAGCTCCTGGTGCTGGGACATTCAGCTGTAGCCCAGGCCACCGTACGCCTGGGTCACGTCCTTCGCTATCGTGTGCTGGTGGCCGATCCTGAAGCATCGGCCGAGCGGTTTCCGGAAGCCGACCTGCTGCATCCTTCCTTTGCGCTGGAAACGTTGCCCCTGACACCCTGGACATTCGCCGTAGTGGCCACCCAGGGCGAAGGCGACGAGGAAGCGCTGACATCAGTACTCGCCCATCCTTTCCCGTACGTAGCGCTGGTAGCCAGCCGTCGCAAGGCCGCCCGTCTGCGCGCGCTACTGGCTGAACGCGGCGTACCCGCCGACCGGCTGGCAGCCGTGCGCGCGCCAGCCGGGTTGAACCTCGGTGCTCGTACACCAGAAGAAATCGCCCTGAGTATCCTGGCCGAAATCGTACAGGAGCGCCACCAGCATCCCATCCCAGTGCTTCCCGATAAACCTACCATTCCCGAAGGTTTTCTCGAAATTACGCTACACATCGAAGGCATGAGCTGTGCGCACTGCCTTCACACAGTGGAAAAAACTCTGCAGGCCCTGCCTGGCGTAATCGTACAGGCAGTGGAGCTGGGCCGGGCCGAAGTGGCTTATGATCCTGATCAGATCACGCCATCCACACTGGCCGAAGCACTTGAAGCCCGAGGTTATCATTTGCGCACTACTCCCCTCACCGCGCCATGAAAGCAACTGGTCGTGTGGCCGCCATCGTGCTGGCAGCCGGTGCCTCCCGACGCATGGGTGGCCGTAACAAGCTGCTGTTGCCCTTTGGGGACCACCCCCTTGTGCGCCACGTGGTTACTACCATCCTGCACAGCCAGGCCGATCCGGTGCTCGTCGTGCTGGGCCACGAGGCTGAAGCCATCCGTGCCGCACTGGCCGACCTGCCCGTCGGCTTCACCTACAACCCGCGCCACGCCGAAGGTATGACCACCTCAATCCAAGCCGGCGTCGCAGCAACCCCACCAGACGTGCTCGGCTACATGATCTGCCTGTCAGACCTGCCGCTGATTGAAACGGCGGAGTACAACCGGCTTCTCGAAGCATTCCGCGAAGCCCTTACCCGTGACCCGGCCTGCATCGTGGTGCCCGAATTTCAGGGCCAACGCGGTAATCCTGTCCTGTTTGCAGCACACTATCGGGCAGCTATCCTGGCCGAAGAACGACTGACCGGTTGTCGGGGCCTGGTGCGCCGCCACCCCGAACACGTCGTACGCGTAGCCATGCCCACCGACCACATTCTGCAGGATATCGACACACCCGAGGCGTTCGCAGCCCTCACGAAGACACGTTAAGTGGACGCGGAAGCGGCGGACGCTCCCCATGAATGGGCGTATTACGTTCCCGAAGCGGACGCGCCGAACGACCATGCAATACGGCCTGGATCTCGGCCAGCGCGGCCAGTGCAATCTCTTCGGCCGTTTCCGTGCCGATGTCCAGCCCGACAGGTCCATAGATGCGAGCTCGCTCGGCCTCCAACCGCTCACCATGCGTGCGGGCCAGTTCGCTCAACATACGCTCGGTACGTTCCCTGGGCCCCAGCATCCCGATATACGGGATGTCACTTTCAAAAAGCAACGTCGCCAGAATCTGGCGGTCACGTAGATACGTATGGTTCATGACCAGAGCGGCTGTGCGGCGATCAACGGTGACATGCTGCGTGAGCTGCTCCGGATGCATCAGGAAGCGACAGGCATCCGCTTCAGCAAAGCGCCGTGCCAGCTCTTCCGGCGATCGCCGACCGATGACCTCCACCTCCCAGCCCAATCCCCGCGCAAAGTGTACCACCGGAAACACGTCGTGTCCCTCACCAAAGACCAGCAGACGCACAGGCGGCTGGACGACCTCCAGCAGCACCTCCATCTGCATCGTTCCTTCGGAGAAGCGCCGGATCGCCCAACCCCGTTCTTCCCGCCCCGCAAGCAACTGGTCCAGCATCTGACGGGCCGCCTCGTGAATCTGCGTCCCCAAAAGACCATCTGGCAAATCGCTCTCCACAGCCTGGTCCTCACGCACCAGCAGATGGCGACCGAGCCACTCCATCCCCTCGCCGGTTGTTTCGATAACGGTAGCCAGCACCGCCTGCTGTCGCGCTTTCAGGCAACGATCCAGTAAAGTCAGCGGGCTATGGCGTCCTGCCACAGGCACCCGTTCCAATAGCACGTGGGCTACCCCGTCACACCCGGTCCCAAAGCCGTAGATCAGATCATCATCAGCCAGATCAAAGGGGAGCAGGCGGGCCGGTACCCCTTCTTCCAGCAACTGAAGCGCCTGACGGGTCACTTCACCTTCCAGACAACCACCGCTGATGGTACCCCGGTTCGTACCATCAGCCTCCACAATCATACGCGCTCCCGGGCGCCGATAAGTGGAACCCCCGATGCGGACGACTGTAGCGATCACATGAAGCGTTTTCTCCTGGACCAGCCGTCTGGCTTCCTGCAACAGCGTTCGCAGTTCTCGCATGACTGCCCAAAGCAGATTCCCTTACAAAGGAAGCAAAAAATTCTCGAAAAGACAAATCTATAGCGCATTCATGGGTTCCACCGCTGTACCACTCCAGGCCTTCACTCAATCGTCCCGACGCAAACGGTGCGTAGGCCACTGTCTCGAATGCTCGTCGGTTCATACTATGCAAGATAGAAGTTTTCCAGAAAGTGGATTGGTAAAGCTCCGTCCCGGGCCTACAACGAACGGCTATTCCGAGCTGAACGCCCCGGGCCCCTACACCCGGGTGCAGTAGCTTTCGTCCGGAAGTGGAACGACTACCGGAGGCGGGGAGGAACCGGACGGCGGTCCCGACCTGAAAGCCGACGCGGCCAGGCACGACGCAGCCCCTTACGAGGGATGGCCGAACCGGGAATGCCCGGCTGCCGAAATCCATGCGCACGGACACTGGCCTGACGACTGGCATGACGCGTGCGCCAGACAGCGACAACCAGCCCTCCGGTCAGCAACAGCAAAGCCAGTCCTTCTATCCCGAGCATCAGGCCTCCCGGGTTGACTCACATATGAAAAGTACAAAAAAAATTCATTCCATAAAACCCTCACTTCCTGCTCGAACGACAGACGCCCTGCTAACCGGGCTTTGGGGCAAAGTCGATACCCGGCGTCTCCATCCCTGTCAGATCAAAATTCAGTATGTCCGACGCTTTTCCTCCCTCGTCAGATCTGCTTCAAGGAAGAAAAGTATACCGATGAGCTGATGGTTTACTGCCTCGACCCCTCCTTTCTGGGGTTCGATGTCACCCAGACACACCGTCAGAATTTGCGCCAGAGGACTGGTATACGAACCTGATAATGGAAACCGAACGTGCGATCCGACCTTTGTCAGGATAAACTCAATCTGTCAAGCCATGACGCTGACTCAACTGGCTTACGCGGTGGCCGTCGATACATACCGACATTTTGGCAAGGCGGCCGAACACTGCCACGTATCGCAACCAACGCTGAGTATGCAGCTGCAAAAATTGGAAGAAGAGCTGGGCGTAGAGCTTTTTGATCGGAGTCGTAAACCCATTCTACCCACCCCTATCGGAGAACGTATTCTGGCGCAGGCACGCGTAATTCTCCGCGAATGCGAGCGACTCTATGAGCTGCTGAACGAAGACTTGGAAACCATCCGGGGTGAGCTAAAGCTGGGGGTAATTCCCACGCTGTCACCGTACCTTCTCCCGCTAATAACCCGGCCATTACAGCAGCGGTATCCAGAACTCATCGTTCATGTTGAAGAGCTGACCACAGAACAGATCATCGATGCGCTGGCCACAGATCGGCTGGACGCCGGTCTAATTGCTACGAAGGAAAGCCGTCCTGGAATGCGTCAGCGCGTTCTGTTCCGAGAGCCTTTCGTGGTCTATCTAAGTGTCGGACATCCCCTGCTAACCAGACAGCGCATTGAGCCTGCTCAGCTTCGCCTTGAAGAACTATGGCTGCTCAAGGAAGGGCACTGCCTTCGGGATCAGGTACTCCAGATATGCAGTCGTCGCGAAGAGGCAAGTCCTGCGCCACAACTACGCTTTGAAAGCGGCAACCTGGAAATGCTTCGCTTGCTGGTCGACCAGGTGGGAGGTGTTACGCTTCTGCCTTTACTGGCAACCCATTACCTACCTCCGGAGGCCCGGCAACGCATCCGACATTTTCGCGATCCGGCCCCTCACCGTACGATTTATTTGATCTATGCCCGGGCCCATCTGAAGCGCATGCTGCTCAACGCCTTTGTGAACGTGCTCCAGGAGAGTGTCCATGCCATTGCAGATAGCTGCGCCGTCTAAATACGTAAGGTTGCTCACTTAACAGCAGGGACTTCCATCCGATATACCAAGCGCTCTGCCCAACACAAGCGTAAACTGCGTCGTGCTCTTGCGTTGTCGTTGCCGCCGCTGGCTTCCGTGGCTGGGCGGTGTCCTCTGGTTAGGTTTGATCGGTATCGGGTGGATCATTATTACCGACTACAGCAGCCGTCCTGCACCCGTGGGTAAGGTGCCCGTGGCATGGCCAGCGGATGCGCCCTTTGAGCTCGACAGGACCCGCATGACCCTCCTTATGTTCGTCCATCCACGCTGCTCCTGTAGCCGGGCCAGTTTGCGAGAGCTGGCCTATATCATGACGCGAGCACGGCATAACCTGACCGCCCACATTTTTTTCTATCAGCCTACCGATAAACCGGCCGTCTGGGGCGAAACTGACCTCTGGCGCTATGCCCAGACCATCCCCTTTACCACCGTGCATCGCGACCCGAATGGACAGGTAGCAGCACGCTTTGGTGCTTTAGCTTCAGGACAAGTGGTGTTGTTTCGTCCCGACGGTCACCGCGTCTTTTTTGGAGGCATCACAGCCGGCCGTGGTCACGAAGGGCCCAATCCCGGACGCAACGAAGTGTTGCGCCTGGTACGCGAAGGGAGCAGCACGATCGATCACACGGCTGTATGGGGCTGTCTGATTCAGGAAACCCAAACCGTAAACCCTTAAAATCATGATGCACGCCCTGTTTCATTGGAGTAAACTGGACCGCGCCGAAGAACTTTCAGAACGGCCACGAGAGCTGTACCAAAAGTTTCAGCACCAGACTTACGTGCAAACGGACCGGCTCTTTGGCTGGTTGATGATCGCCCAGTACGTAGCGGGCATTGTGCTGGCCCTGATTGTCTCTCCCCGCACGTGGATCGGCGATACCGGCAAAGTGCACCTGCATGTGTACACCGCCGTCTTCCTGGGCGCCTTGATCACGCTGGTGCCAGCCTTTCTGGCCTTCCGACGTCCTGGCCGTCCCTCTACCCGTTATGCCATCGCCATAGGCCAGATGCTTACTTCGGCCTTGCTTATTCACCTGACAGGCGGTCGCATTGAAACGCACTTTCATGTATTCGCCTCGCTGGGCATTCTGGCTGGCTATCGCGACTGGAAGGTCTTCCTTATTGCAACGGTTGTGATCGCAGTCGACCACCTGTTTCGAGGGATCTACTACCCACAGTCCGTCTTCGGAATTTTGACCGCTGACCTCTGGCGAGTTGCTGAGCATGCCTGGTGGGTAATTTTCATGGTCGCCTTTCTGTTGAAGAACTATGCAAACACCATTGCTGAGGTTAAACGCATGGCTCAGCAGCAAGCCGACATTGAAGCCATCAATGCCTCCAACCAGGCCCTGTTAGAACAGTCCCAGGAACAGGAAGCGCTCCTAAACAAGCAGCAGAATGAGTTAGAACAGGCTATGGCCGCGCTGGAAGCCGAACGCACCGCACTGCGCCGCGGCGTGGAAGCCATGCTGGAAGCCATGGATCGCTTTGCCGAAGGGGACCTGCGCGTACGGCTTCCCGAAAACCACGAAGGCGACCTGGGCCGCCTATTTCACGGCTTCAACCAGGCCCTGGACCGCGTACAGCGCATGATCCAGGAAGCCCGCGAAATTGCCATTGAGACGGCTGCCCTCTCAGCCCAGATCAGCAATGCAACCGACGAGCTGGCCGCCGGCTCGCAGCAACAGTCCACCCAGACACACGACGTCGCGGTGGCCATCGAAGAAATGACCCGCACGATCATCGAAAGTGCCCGCCATGCTTCTAAGACGGCTGAAGTCGCCGAGACAGCCGGACAGCTCGCACAGGACGGCCGTAACATCGTGGATCAGACCGTACACAAGATCCGCGAACTGGCCGACGTGGTCCGAAACTCCAGCGAAACCATCCGGAAACTGGGCGCCTCCAGCGAAGAGATCGGTGAAATCGTTTCGGTCATTAACGAAATTGCCGACCAGACCAACCTGCTGGCCCTGAACGCAGCCATTGAGGCAGCACGTGCGGGCGAGCAAGGGCGGGGATTTGCTGTCGTGGCCGATGAGGTTCGTAAACTGGCCGAACGCACCTCACAAGCCACCCGGCAAATTGCCGACATGATCACAACAATTCAATCCGATACGCGCGCAGCCGTTGCCGCTATGGAACGCGGCACACAGGAAGTTGAAGAAAGTATCCGTCTGGCCGATCAAGCCGGACAGGCCCTTGCCCGCATCGTCGAAGGCGTACAGCAGGCAATCGACACGGTCACACAGATTGCAGCCGCCACCGAAGAACAATCCACCACCAGCGAAGAAATCTCGCGTAATGTAGAAACGATCTCGTCCCTGGCTGCCGAAGCCGCACGCAACGTCGCTACTATCGCCCGTTCAACCGAAGAGCTGGCTCACCTGACCCAACGCCTGCAAGCGCTCATGGAGCAGTTTCGGACAGGCACAGCAACCGCGCACACCTACGCTCCCGCTCCCGTTAACTGAAAACGCGGCGGTGGGACGCCTGCGCGCCTGGGGCGTGGCGTCCCACCGCATGCTTTCGGAGGCTCACAGCTCTTTCAGTAACCGCTGCGCAACTTCGTGTAGCTCCTCCGGCGCAAATCCTGGAATCGAAGCTTCTGGCGCCTCATCCAAGTCAAGCTGGGGGGCTCCTGGCGGCGCACCATCTACCACCTCTAAGGGTTGCCCATCCTGCGGATGCACTCCTTTCCAGATCCTGGCAATGTCTTTATAATCTTCCAGACTAAAGCGGTATAGCTTACGGTGCTGTCCAAGCTCCTCAAACTTCCGAGCTTCAGGAAAATGGCTATTTTCAATTTTGGGAATAGGCAACATCTTTGTCACATCAACGCCCGTCAATACCTCCAGCGCCTTCGCATACGCTGTGGCATGCACCCCTCCCCGCACCAGCAAATAGCCAATCATCTCACGAGCAACCGGATTGCTTGTCATCTCATACACGCGGATCTTATGTAAGCGTGCCCCGCACTCTAAAAAGAAGTTGTGGAGCAAGTCCAACACCAGATCCCCACTGTTGAACACATAGTCGCCCTGCCAGGGCGCATTCATAGAATTGGCCACCAACGCCCCCTGACCCGTCACTATAAAATGATGCGTGTTTCGCGCCTTGAGCCCCGGAGCCAACGGCGTCTGATTGGGCTGCTCTTTACGAGAAGCACCATTTAGTAACGCATTTACCGTAGCGGCAACCAGCTCAACATGGCCGTATTCTTCCGCCCCAATGTTGGCAATCAGCTCATAAAAGGGCTTCAGCTCTTTCTTACCCCGAAAGTTGAACGACTGAAAGGTATAGTTCATCAACGTAGACATCTCTCCAAAACGTCCTCCCAACAATTCCTGCACAACGGCTGCTGCATCAGGATCTGCCTCCTCAGGCATAGGTAACGCAAGCTGTAGCTTATCAATCCGAAGAATCATGACACCCTCCGTAAGCTTGGTTTGGATTGCACCAACGTTTGTTCAAGAGTATATATTTTGACGATCGCTATGTCCAATCAATAATTTCTATCTATCAAATAGCGACCGTCAATCCATATCCTCCTACGACTCCAATGGAAACGGCCAGATGCTCCTGAAGGGCAGGATCGCATATTGAGTGGAAACTTCCGGACGGTACTCGTACTTTGGGTCTTGCGCGGTCTCAATGGTCAGCAAGAGTCTGCATGTTAGCCCAGCTGCTTCAACCGGAGGTTCGGGAGCTCATTCGCGCACGTAACCTGCGTGCCTTACAGGAAGTGCTTGTCGAGTGGGAGCCGCCCGAAATTGCTGGGTTGATCGATCAGCTTCCTTCACCCGACGACGTAGCTGTTTTTCGCCTGTTGCCGCGCGATCTGGCTACGGAAGTCTTCGAATATCTGAGCACCGAAAAGCAGGAAGAGCTGATTGAAGCACTGGCCCGTGAAAAGGAATGGCTGGCTCAGCTTCTGAACGAACTCTCCGACGACGACCGTACGGCGCTTCTGGAAGAGCTCCCCGGTCCCGTAGCCCAGCGGCTACTGAACATGCTCGCGCCGGAAGAACGCGAGGTAGCGATCAAGCTGCTGGGCTACCCCGAGGACAGCGTCGGGCGCCTCATGACCACCGAGTACGTGGCCGTCCGCCCCCACTGGACTGTCCAGCAGGCGCTTGACCATATTCGCCGCTATGGCAAAGACAGCGAAACTCTCAATGTCATCTACGTGGTTGACGACAACTGGCGTTTGCTCGACGACCTCCGTATCCGTGAACTATTGCTGGCCGATCCGGACACCAAGATCGAAGAGCTTATGGACGGTCGTTTCGTGGCCCTCAAAGCCACCGACGATCAGGAAACGGCTGTCCAGGTCTTCCGCGACTACGACCGCGTGGCGCTGCCCGTAACGGATACTGAAGGCGTGCTGCTGGGTATCGTTACCATTGATGACGTGCTTGACGTCGCCGAAGAAGAGGCCACCGAGGACATTCAGAAGATCGGTGGGATGGAGGCGCTCGAGGAGCCTTACATTTCAGCCTCGCTGGGCACGCTGGTCAAAAAACGCGCTCGCTGGCTCACTGTCTTGTTCCTGGGCGAAATGTTCACCACAACCGCCATGGGACATTTCGAGGACGAAATTGCCCGGGCTGTTGTACTGGCTCTCTTCGTCCCACTGATTATCTCCAGTGGTGGCAACAGCGGCTCTCAGGCAGCCACGCTCGTCATCCGTGCTATGGCTGTCGGTGAAATTACCCTGCTGGACTGGTGGCGGGTTATTCGCCGGGAGTTTCTTTCTGGACTGGCGCTGGGCGGAATCTTAGGCGTCATCGGTATCTTACGGGTAGCCTTGGGCCAGCATTTGAGCGGGTCTTACGGAGCCTACTGGCTGCCTCTTGCCTTTACTGTCGGGCTGGCGCTGGTGGGCGTCGTGCTCTGGGGCACGCTCGTAGGTTCTATGCTGCCTTTTCTGCTCCGAAGACTGGGATTGGATCCGGCCGTCTCCTCGGCGCCTTTTGTCGCGACGCTGGTCGATGTAACAGGACTGCTGATTTACTTCGGCGTAGCTCGAATGCTACTCACCGGCACATTGCTTTAGGAAAAGCTCAGCCCACTGACCGCCTGACGTAGCCGCTGCAGGGCTTGGCTTTCAGGTTGCAACACATATGCGGCTTCGATGGCCTGACGCGTCTGCATCGCGTACCCTTCCTGCAGCAGGCGCCGCGCCAGTTTGAGCAGGGCCAGTGCATCGGCCTGTGAGGCCACTTCTACCTCGGCCCGAGTCAGGAGCGGTTCTAATTGACGAAGCTGCTCGGCCCATCTCCGGTGGCGGCGGGCGGCCGCTGTGTCGCCCCGGGTCTGCAGCGCCCGACTCAGATGGTAGTGGGCGGCAGCCTGCCAGGGACGCATCACGAGTACGCCCTCCAGCCAGGTAATCGCTTCCTCCATATGCCCGAGGCGTGCCAGCAACGTACCCAGAGCCAGCCAATAGGCTGGATCGCCGGGGGCCTGGCGTTGCGCCCGACGAGCAGCAGTCAACGCCTCTGGCAGACGTCCTTCCAGCTCGTACACCTGTCGGAGGCCGTCCCAGGCTTCGGCCAGTGTGCTGTCGCGTGCCAGCGCTTTTTGAAAACCAATGGCTGCGCTATCGAGTTGCCCCAGTTCCCGGTAGATATGCCCAAGTTGCAGCCAGGCGGCTGCGCGAAGCGTCCCCGTAGCTTGAAGCAGCGCCTTTCGATACGCCGCCAGGGCTTCATACAGCTGCCCCTGCTGCTGGGCGATACGTGCCAGCAACAGACGCGCTTCGACATGCTCCGGATGCCACAGTAATGCCTCGTGCAATGCCGCTTCAGCTGCTCGCAATTGTCCTAACTCACGCAGCAGTACGGCTTTCCACACGTAGCCATCCGGCCACGCAGGCGCCTGCTGAATTACACTGTCAGCCAGCATCAATGCTGTCGGCCGATCACCGGCCCGGTAAGCCTGCTGCAATTGCTGTAGCAGGGCTACCGTGTTCGCGTCTGGCACCCCCCTGGAGGGCTCCGTTCGACAGCCTGCCACCAAAAGCAACAGCACTAAGCCGCAGCCCCACAGCTGCGCCGCACGACGAGCTCGGCCTGCAGGCTCGCATGCACGGCCAGACGTTTGCGGCCTTCGATCTGATCGATAAGGATATTGGCAGCCCACCGACCCTTCTCGTAAATCGGCTGGTGTACAGTAGTCAGCGGCGGACAGGTGTATTGCGATACGGGGAGATCGTCGAAACCCACGACGGCCATCTGATCAGGCACGCGCACGCCAGCCTCATAGAGAGCCAGCAAGGCACCGATCGCCATCGTATCACTGGCACAGAAAACGGCTGAAAAGTCCGGCCCTTGCTTCAGCCATCGCCGCATGATCTCGTAACCCGAACGCTGCGAGTAATCACCGATTTCGATCAAAGCTTCCTGCACCTCGGCCCCAGCATCGCGCAGTGCCTGCAGATAGCCAGCGCGTCGATCGCGCGTCTCCTGAAGCTCCGGGCTTCCCAGAATGGCTGCTATGCACCGGTGGCCCAGACGACACAGGTGTCGCACGGCCCGATAGGCGCCCCCGAAGTTGTCCACGTCCACTGAACAGACGTCTGGATAGGCCGGATCGTGGCCTACCAGCACAGCCGGGATTCGCCGTTCGCGTAATGGCTCAACCACCCGCTCCGCCACTTCTGACGTGAGCAACACGAACCCATCAAAACTATGCTCGTGCAACAGACGATCTTCCAACTCCTCTTCGGCATCCTCCGACAGCATCGAAAGCGAGACAAAATAGCCGCGCTGAATGCACTGCTCAAAAATCCCCAGGTGCAGGAGCGTCCAGAAGCCATTGGCCAGCGCCTCGTTTCCCCGGCGCGGCGTCAGGATACAGATCTCATAGGTGCGGCGCGTAGCCAGGCTGCGAGCCACCGAGCTGGGGCGGTAGTTATACTTTTTGATCACCTCCAGCACACGCCGTCGCGCCTCTTCGCTCACGTTTGGATGCTTGTTAAGTACCCGCGACACTACCGAGCGCGACACACAGGCCAGACTGGCCACCTGATCAATGGTGAGCTTCTCCATGATCCCCCTCCTCCGGACCTCGTCCGGGCTATTTTAGTCCCAGATGTTCGAGCACTTCATCCGGGCAACCTTTCCATTCGGCCACAGCCGTATTGCCCATGTACTGTAAGTCTTCCAGGCCCATCTTGCTCGACCAGAAGCCTGAGGCCACCAGATCACGTAAGCTGTTAAAAAAGGCAACCCCGGGCGCCATCTCAGGGGGCGCCACCTCTGGATAGGCAATCAGATCGAGCATCTCCTGCTGCTGGCTCCGGCTACACGCAACAAACGGAGTCCCGTAGCGTCGCAGGCACTGATAATCGAGCCAGGCCAGCCCCCCTCGAATAGCCGTCTGCCGCTGTTCCAATCCCGGGATAAGCGGATCGCTCATGATAAAGTCGATAAAGGCCGGCACACCGGCCTCACTGGCACTACCCGAGCGTTCGTCTGCTGGAATGATCCAGTCGGCCAACACCGTAACGGTTCGGTACTCATGTTCAGTGAAAAACCGTGGCCGGTAATCGGGACCCGGCTGCGTCTGGCCTCGCCGCTGCTGTACCTGTCGGACTTCCTCCGGGCGGCATCCGAAACTGAACGTCGGCGCCGCTGCCATCAGCGCCAGCAGCTTGAGCGCATCGCGCCGGTTGAGCTCGCTCATAGATTCCCCTGTTTGCGCTGTTCGATAATGTATTCCGCCGTACGCCAGGCCAGTGCCAGGATCGTCCAGGTCGGATTTTTATGCGGCATCGACACGAACGGCCCAGCATCCACCACGAACAGGTTGGGCACGTCGTGCGCCTGACAGAACGGGTTCAGCACCGAGGTCTTCGGGTCGCGTCCCATGCGCGTGGTGCCCGCTTCATGGATAATCTCGCCTGGTTTCGTGATGCCATAGCCACGCTCAGGGCCAGGCATCTCGTCGAGCGGCTCGCCCCCCATGGCCCGGATGATCTCCCGGGCCGTCTCCTGCATGTGCCGCACCTGACGAATCTCCTCATCGCTCCACTTCACGTGAAAGCGCAGCACCGGGATGCCGTAGCGATCCACCACGTTCGGATCGACCGTGCAGTAATTTTCGTATCGGGCAATCATCTCGCCCCGTCCCGAAAAGCCCACAATCGCACCGTAGAGCTGGCGATAGTCTTCTTTGAGTTGCAGCCCGTAGCCCCCACCGCCTTTCGGACGGGGCTGCCCGTCAGGACCGGGCAATCGCCCGTTGAGCCGGTGGATACCGGCTCCAAACCCATAGCCCGGCATCCGACGCCCACCCCACACCTCCAGGTGATACCCACGCGGGAAATCCAGCTTCTGGTTATAGGCCCACCAGGGAATATAGATATGCATACCGCCGACACCGTCCTCGTTATGCGGCAGATTCTTGACCAACGCCGGAATAAAGCCGGCGACGCTGGTCCCTGTCGAATCCATCAGGTAGCGGCCCACCAGCCCGCTCGAATTCGCCAGTCCATTCTCATAACGAGGGCCGCGCGAATTGAGCAGCAGCCGGGCCGTCTCACAAGCACTGGCCCCCAGCACAACGATCCGTGCCCGTACCTGTCGTTCCTGCATCGTTGTTTTGTCGATATAGGAAACACCCCGTGCCCGGAGGTTTTCGTCCACCAGAATCTCCCGCGCCATAGCGTTCGGGATGATGGTCAACTTTCCCGTCTCCAGCGCGGGGGGAAGCAGCACGTAACTCGAAGCAAAATTCGCCCGCACCGTGCATCCCCGGTTGCACTGCGAGCAGTAATGGCAGGCGGGACGCCCGTTGAGCGGTCGCGTCAGGATCGACAGGCGCGAGGCCAGCACCGGAATGCCCAGCCGCTCACAGGCTCGGGCTACCAGCAGTTCATAGCAACGTGGCCGGGGCGGCGGCAAAAAAATGCCGTCCGGTTCGTTGTAAAAGTTGTCCCTCGAGCCAAAGACACCGATCAGCCGATCCACCTTGTCGTAATAGGGAGCCAGATCTTCATAACCAATGGGCCAGTCGTCGCCATAGCCATCGCGGCTTTTGCCCTTGAAATCGTCCGGGCCAAAACGCAGCGAGATACGCCCCCAGTGGTTCGTGCGTCCACCCAGCATCCGCGCCCGAAACCACATCCAGTCGGTTCCCCTGTCTTTCAGATAAGGCTCTCCGGGAATTTCCCAACCGCCGTAGCAGGCGTCAAATTCACCAAAAGGGCGTTCGGTCGTCGAAGCGCCTCGCCGGGGAGACTCATAGTTCCAGGTAAACATCGCTCCATCACGGGCCACATCCCACATGGGTCCCGCTTCCAGCATCACCACATGCGCCCCGGCCCGGGTCAACACATAGGCGGCCATTCCACCACCTGCCCCGGATCCGATAATGCACACATCGTACTCGGGCGCCCGTGCAAGCAACTGAGCCATAAGCTATGCACCGTGCTGCTTCTTTCAAACAATGGTTAACCCTCTGTGAAGTATAGGTGCACGCAGGCTCAGACTCAAGCCCACCTGTCGTCTTCCTTGCATTTTGGAACCGGTCCCCAAATACTAAACCTCTTGCGTTCGGCGGCTTTAGTGCCAGATTATAGGAAAAGCACCCTAACGAAATACCGGTAACCATGTCGGTAAACGCCGCAATGCCACCGTCTATTATTGCTCCTCCTCCAGCAACCGCAGGGACTTTGCGCGAACGCGTACCCGTACGCATCTTCGACAATCCGGCTCAGTTAGCCCGCGAAGTAGCTCGGCGTATTGCCACCCTGATCCGGGAGCGCCAGACCGAAGGACGCCCGCTGGTGCTGGGCCTACCTACAGGCTCTACACCCATTGGGGTTTACCAGGAACTTATCCGTATGCATCGGGAAGAAGGGCTTGACTTTTCCCATGTAATCACCTTCAACCTTGATGAATACTACCCCATGCAACCGGATAGCCTGCAGAGCTACCACCGGTTCATGCGGGAAAACCTGTTTGACCACATCAACATTCCGCCCGAAAACATTCACATTCCGCGCGGAGACATTCCACCGGCAGAGGTAGAAGCGTACTGCCAGACATACGAAGCGGAAATTCGCAAGGCAGGCGGTCTGGATCTGGTACTCCTGGGCATTGGCCGCAGCGGACACATCGGTTTCAACGAGCCGGGCTCGGGCCCTGAAACGCGCACCCGGCTGGTGGTGCTTGACGAAATTACGCGCAAAGATGCCGCCAGCGACTTCTTCGGCGAGGAAAACGTACCGCGCCATGCGATTACCATGGGCATCGGGACAATCCTCGAAGCCCGCGAAATCATTCTGATGGCTACCGGCGAACACAAAGCGCCCATTGTGCGCCGGGCTGTCGAGGAGCCGCCCGATCGGCAGGTGCCGGCCAGCTATCTACAAACGCACCCGAATGCAACATTCTACCTGGACCGCGCCGCTGCCAGCGAGCTCACGCGCGAAAAAACGCCCTGGCTGGTACGTGAAGTTGTCTGGGATAAACCCATGGCCAAACGGGCCATCATCTGGCTTTCTGAAACACTCGGCAAAGCCATCCTGAAGCTGGAAGCTGCCGACTTCTATCGCAATCACCTGCACAGCCTCGTGCATGCCTATCCCGACGTCGATGCGCTCTGCCTGGAAATCTTCGAAGACTTGCGCCAGCGTATCATCTATCCGCATCAGCTTTTCAAGCAGCAACGCGTGATCGTCTTCAGTCCTCACCCGGACGACGACGTCATCTCGATGGGGGGCATGCTTGATAAGCTGGTAGCCAACCAGAACGAAGTGATTGTCGCCTACATGACAAACGGCTCGGTGGCGGTCTTTGATGCCGACGTGCGGCGCTACCTGCGCTTTGTTGAACTGAGCTACGACATTCTGGGGCTGAAAGGCGAAGCGCTGGAACGCTTCCACCAGCGTCAACAGGAAATCCTGGACTTTTTTACCCGCAAAAAACCGGGCCAGGTCGATCTGGAAGTAATCCAGAAACTCAAGGCCCACATTCGCTATGCCGAAGCTGTGGCTGCCATTGAGGTGGTCGGGCTGTCGGCTGAGCATGCCCGCTTTCTGGATATGCCCTTCTACAAGACGGGCACAGTGCGCAAAGATCCTATTAGCGAAGCCGACATTCACATCGTGCATGACCTGCTCGAAGAGATTCGGCCGCAGCATATCTTTGTAGCAGGCGACCTGTCGGATCCACACGGCACCCATCGGATGTGCTACACAGCCATTCAGCAGGCACTCCAGCGCTACCATCACGCACACCCTCGCGACGAATGGCCGCTGGTATGGCTCTACCGAGGCGCCTGGCAAGAATGGGAAGTGCACCAGGCCGACGTCTTTCTCCCTATGTCCAAAGCAGACCTCGACCGCAAGATTGAGGCCATCTTCAAGCATGAGAGCCAGAAAGACCGGGCCATGTTTCCAGGCGCTTATGACGATCGAGAGTTCTGGC
The DNA here is from genome assembly GCA_030950375.1 of Rhodothermus sp. GTDB lineage: Bacteria > Bacteroidota > Rhodothermia > Rhodothermales > Rhodothermaceae > Rhodothermus. Next base: position 74,077 of record JAUZRN010000006.1, read on the forward strand.
AGCGTGCCCGCGACCGCAACCGGAACACGGCCGAAACGCTCAACCGCCTTGGGCTCCCCGAGTTTTATGCCGCCGAAGCCTTTGTCACCTGCTATGAAATGCCCTGAGTGTAGGAGCCAGACCGGCGGCCTGCTTGTCGCCACGCTGAGCTTCCTCCGGCTGCTTCTGGATGCAACGTCGGCGAACGGGCAGCCGGTCATGGCTCCGGATTCGCTGCTTCCTTTCGCCCCGCGTACTTACGTCTGCTATCGCAGCGAACACCCGCTGCATGTTGATGGCCAGCTCGACGAACCTGCCTGGCAGGCCGTCCCCTGGAGTGAACCGTTTGTGGACATCGAAGGCCCGCACCGTCCACCCCCTGCCTACCACACACGGGTCAAATTGCTCTGGGACGACACCTACCTGTACATCGGTGCCGAATTGGAAGAACCCCACCTGTGGGCCACGCTCACCCGACGGGATACCGTCATCTTCTACGATAATGACTTTGAAGTTTTTATCGACCCGGACGGCGACACCCACGCCTACTACGAGTTGGAGATTAATGCACGGGGGACTGTCTGGGACCTGCTGTTGCTCAAACCTTATCGGGACGGTGGTCCAGCGCTGGATGCCTGGGATATCCGGGGACTGAAGGCAGCCGTGGCCCTCGATGGCACGCTGAACGATCCATCCGATACGGACCGGGGCTGGACCATCGAACTGGCACTGCCCTGGTCCATACTCGAAGAAGCGGCACCCGAAGGTCGTCCTCCCCGCCCGGGCGAACAGTGGCGTATCAACTTCTCCCGCGTGCAATGGCCGCTGGAGGTGATCGAGGGCCGCTACCGCAAGCGCCGCGACCCCGCAACCGGCCATCCCCTGCCGGCCTCGAACTGGGTCTGGTCGCCGCAGGGCGTTGTCAACATGCACCTGCCCGAACGATGGGGCTACGTGCAATTTTCGGGCTATGTGGCCGGTCAGGGAATCGAGCGCTTCCGCCCCGCGCCAGAAGAGCCGCTGCGCTGGCAACTTCGCCAGCTTTACTACCGTCAGCGCCTGTTTCGGGAGCGCCACGGCCGCTATGCCCGAACGCTCGACGAACTGGGCATCTCTGCTGCCCTCCGTCAACGTTATCGCCTGACGCTTCAGACGACCGAAAGTCTCTACGAAATCACCGCTACCCTGGCCGACAGCGTACGCCTGCATATTCGCGAAGACGGACGTCTCTGGAAAACCCGACCGGACAATCCATGACGCGCAGGGACTTTCTCCAGCTGGCCGGTCTCGGACTGGCGGCATGGTCCATCGGGTGCCAGCCACCCCCCTCCGTTTCTCGCCATAAACACTGGGCCTGGATGGGGGCTAACGTGGGCCGCGACGACGAAGCCCGCCGCACCTTCGCCCGCTTGAAAGCCAGTGGCATCGAAGCCCTGTTGCTCCACGAAAACCGCGAAGAAGGACCAGCCTTCTACGAGCGGCTGGCTCCACTTGCCCGGGCCGAAGGGCTCGAGCTACACGCCTGGATCCCCACCATGATGCGGCCTGAACTGCTTGAAACCCATCCCGACTGGTACGCCGTCAACCGCGAAGGCGTCTCGACCGCCGAAAAGCCTCCGTATGTCGATTACTACCGCTTTCTTTCTCCCTGTGTCCCCGATGTGCGGGCTTACCTGGCCAACTACTACGACCGCATGGCCCAGGTTGATGGTCTGGCCGGCCTACACCTGGACTATATCCGCTTTCCGGATGTAATCCTACCGATTACGCTTCAGCCAAAGTACGGCCTGGTGCAGGACCGGGAGTATCCTGCTTTCGACTACGGTTACCACCCTGCCTGCCGGGACCAGTTCAAGGCACAGACCGGCATCGACCCCCTCGAGCTGGAAGATCCACCGACTAATGCGGCCTGGCAGCAATTTCGCTATGATCAGATCACAGCAGTTGTGCATCAGATCGCCGAGCGCGTCCAGGCACGCGGCAAGCTGCTGACTGCCGCCGTCTTCCCCACTCCGGAGATTGCCCGAACGCTCGTACGCCAGGACTGGCGGCATTGGCCGCTCGACGCCGTCATGCCCATGATCTATCACAACTTCTATGACCGACCTGTTACCTGGATTGAGACGGCCACCCGCGAAGGCGTCGCCGCCCTGCACGGCCGCATACCACTCTACAGCGGGCTGTTCGTACCAGCGCTGAGTCCGGACGAGCTGGATCAGGCCATCACCTATGCCCTGGCCGGTGGCGCTTCGGGCATCTCGCTCTTCAATGTGGAATCCCTGACCGATGGACACTGGAACGTGCTGAAAGCTCGCCTGGCCGGCTAAGCGTGCTCCGAACCGACGTTGGCCACCAGCTGGTACCGGGCCATACGCAGTGCCCCTTCGACCGGCCGCCGCCGCTGCACTTCAATGGACCAGTCCGGCCAGCGTCGAGCGAGCTGCTGCTGCAGACGGGCCACGTAGAAGGGCTCATTCATCAAACCACCCGCCAGCGCTATGCGGGGGGCTACGGTATTACCCAGCCGGTCCAGAAGCCAGCCGACCTGTGTTACCAGCTGCGTTATCTGATCTTCCACGATGCGTTGCGCTACCGGATCGCCCGTGCGTGCGGCTTCCAGCACAACCGGCGCAAATTCCTGCAACGACCAGCGTTCCTGGTAAACCCGGTGGATGATAGCGTCACGTGCGAATAGCTGAAAGCGCTCGGCCAGCATCGCTCGCAGACACGTGTCTGGACCACCGTCCAGGGCTTGTGCCACCGCCTGCAACCCAGCGCGAGCGATCGCAAAGCCACTTCCTTCGTCCCCCAGCAAATAACCCCAGCCACCAGCCACCTCAATCTGCCCCCGACGCGTGCGTGCCAGAATGACCGACCCCGTACCTGCCACCACCACAACCCCGCTGGCTCCTTCAAAGGCGGCCTCCAGCGCAATCTCTGCATCATGTACCACCCGAACCAGCACCGTACGCCCCCCATCACCAAGCACCTGTTGCAGTCGCCGGGACAACAGCTCCTGGTCTTTGGAACGTCCACACCCGGCAATCCCTGCACACACCGAAAGCACGGACACCTCAGGAAAGTGCCGCAACGCCCGCTCGATCAGCTCCTGAAGTACTACAACCGTCTGTTCAAAGCCCACCCGCTGCAGATTGGCACCCGGCCCCACCAACCGAAAGGGTGAATTCTGGGCCTCAGGACGCAGGGCCAGCAGCTCGGTTGACGAGCCACCCACATCCAGACCAATAAGCAAGGACGGCACGGAATAGTTCATGTTTTAAGCGCGTAGCATCAGCCGGCGCCTTTTACTTCTTTTGCTATCCCTGCGCTTCCGACCGACGCCTTACGGTTAACGAATTCATCAAAAAGAAAGATCGACCAAGCACGCTCGGCGCAAATAACACGCGGACGCCCCCTCCATGCAACATGGGACCGGTACCAAAATCACCATAGAAGGCCTGGAATCGGTCCCAAAACAAACAGCCACCTTGCCGGCCAATATGACCGGCTCCTATTATGAAAACCACATCAAGAATACACCTGCGCCACTTTTTCCAAACAACCGGTCCAAAGCCATGAAAAGCTGCTATCAAAGACTCCGCAGACCTCTGTTGCTATTGAGCGTGTGGTTGCTGAGCGCCTCGGCGGCCCACGCCCAGTTTGAAGTGCGGGGCATTGTGCGTTCGGCCGACGACAACAGTCCGCTGCCAGGCGTCAACATTCTGGAGGTGGGCACCATGAACGGCACCACCACCAGCGCCGACGGCAACTTCCTGCTTACGGTCAGCAGCCCCCAGGCAACCCTCCGGTTTTCGTTTGTAGGCTACGAGACGCTGGAGGTACCGCTGGACGGCCGAAGCCACCTGGAGGTACTGCTTCAGCCAGCCATAGCGCAACTGGGCGAAGTCGTGGTGACGGCGCTGGGCATTGAACGAGAAGCCCGAGCGGTGGGCTATGCCGTCAGTCAGGTCAATGCCCAGGACCTGGTGATCGGCGCGGAAACCAACTTCGGCAATCTCCTGCAGGGCAAGGTGGCCGGCCTGCAGATTAACCCCACAGCCGGCGGCCCGGGCTCGTCGACCCGCATCGTGATTCGTGGGGTCTCCTCGCTCACCGGCGACAACCAACCACTGATCGTGGTCGATGGCGTGCCGATCGACAATTCGACCATCGGATCCGCCGGGATGTGGGGCGGCTTCGATGGGGGCGATGGGATCTCCAGCCTGAACCCCGAAGACATTGAGAGTATTTCGGTGCTGAAGGGCGCCGCAGCCGCCGCCCTCTATGGCACCCGCGCCCGTAATGGCGTGATCCTGATCAATACGCGTTCGGGCAAAGGGCGACGTGGCCTGAACATTGAGTTCAGCTCTACGCTCACCGCTGAAGAAGCCCTGGTTGGTTTCGCCGACTATCAGAACGCATATGGCCAAGGACAGCGCGGTCAGAAACCAACCACGCAGGAGGAAGCGCTGCAAACCGGGCTTACGAGCTGGGGCGCCCGACTGGACGGTTCCTCTGTCATCCAGTTCGACGGCGTAGCCCGCCCCTACAAAGCGGTCAACCGTCGGCTGGAAGATTTCTATCGCACAGGACTCTCAGCCCGCAACACGTTAACCTTGAGCGGCGGAAGCGAGCACGCCGCCCTTTATTTTTCGGTCACCCAGTTTAATGCTCAGAGCATTGTGCCTGGTTCGGGCCTGCAGCGCACCTCGCTGACGCTGCGCGGCACGGCCACCCTGGGACGCCTGACGCTCGACGCCAAAGCCAACTATATCAATGAACTGGCCGACGACCGCACCAATCTCTCCGACCGTCCCGGCAATCCGAACTTTTCAATCGCCTTCCTTCCCCCTAACGTCGATCCGAACACGCTCAAGCCGGGCTATACGGAAGATGGTCGCGAGTTGCAGCTTGTAAGCGACGTATACACCACCAACCCCTGGTGGGTCGTCAATCATTTTCAGGCCGATGACGACAAAGACCGTCTGATCGGTGCCCTGGATCTCGAATACCGCCTGACCGACTGGCTGTCGGTTGAAGGACGTACCGGCCTGGACTGGTACACCCTGCGTCGTCGCACCGTGACGCCCTGGGGCACGGCCTACCGACCTGAGGGCAATATGACCGAGAGCGAATGGCGTGTGCTGGAAAGCAATACCGACCTGTTGTTGAAAGCGCAGTATCCGCTGACCGCGTCGTTGAGCGTGAATGCCTATGCCGGTGGTAGCGTTCGGTGGCGTCAGGTCGAACAGGTCGGTGTCTACGGAGCCAGGTTCAAACTTCCCGGCCTTGTCACAATCGCCAACACCAAAGATCTGGCCCCCCGGTACGCCTTCGAAGAAAAACAGATCAACTCGCTCTACGCAGCGGCCGAGTTCTCCTACAATGACTATCTGTTCCTGAACCTGACGGCACGTAACGACTGGTCGTCGACGCTGCCGCCCGACAACAACAGCTACTTTTACCCGTCGATCAGTGCGAGCTTCGTCTTCAGCGACGTACTGCCCGTGCCCTCCTGGCTGAGCTTTGGCAAACTGCGTGCAGCGTGGGCTCAGGTGGGGAGTGACACCGATCCCTACATGCTCAACCTGACCTATCGCATCGCCGATGCCACCCATCAGGGCCAGCCACTGGGCTTCATCGCCCAGAACTCGATCCCGCTCTCCAGCCTGAGGCCCACCACGACCACAGAAACAGAGCTGGGCATCAATCTGGAGTTCCTGGATCGTCGACTGGGACTGGACTTGACCTGGTACCGCCGCAAAACCACCGATCAGATTCTCTCGACCACGATCTCCGAAGCCTCCGGCTTTGGCGAACGCGTCATCAACGCGGGTGCGCTCCAGAACCAGGGAATAGAGCTACTGATCACTGGCTCGCCCATCCGCACGCCCAACCTGTTCTGGAATGCCAGCTTCAACTTCGCCCGAAATATCAGCAAGGTGCTTGCACTGGCGGGCGATCAGACCGTGCTGGTGCTCGACCAGAGCCGACTCCAGACCGCCTGGATCACCGCCGAAGTGGGCAAGCCTTATGGTACCATCTGGGGCTATCGCTACCTGCGCGACGAGCAGGGACGGATCGTGCACGACGACAGTGGCCTGCCGATGCGCGATCCGGAACGCGTCGTGCTGGGCCGCGGCACGCCCGACTGGACCGCGGCACTCTCTTCCGAGGTAGGCTACAAGAACCTGAGCGTCAGCCTCCTGCTCGATGCAAAGTGGGGCGGGCAGCTCTTCTCGGGGACCAACGCCTACGCCTACATCTTCGGCCTGCACAAAAACACGCTAAAAGGCCGGGCTGAATGTGATGCGGCAGGCTATCCGGTCACCGGCTGTATGATCGGAGCAGGCGTCAACCAGAGCGGCCAGCCTAACGACGTAAAGGTCCTACCCGAAGCCTACTACGGCCGCATCGGTAGCCAGATCGCCGAAGAATTCGTCTACGACGCCAACTTCATCAAACTGCGCGAAGTGCGCGTCGCCTATCGCCTCCCCGATCGCTGGCTGATGCGCTCCCCCTTCCGGAGCGTAACCGTGGCCCTTGTAGGCCGCAACCTGGCCTATCTCTACAACTCCGTCCCCAACGTCGATCCTGAGTCGAGCTACAACAACGGCAATGCCCAGGGCCTGGAGCTGGCCGGCGTGCCGCAGACGCGTAGCCTGGGGCTCAGCATCAACGTCCGCTTTTAAATCCACCAACCGTTAGAGACAACCATGTATCGCAATAAAGCCATGCATCGTAAGCACCTGCTGAGATGGCAGGAAAGCCTGCTCTGCCTGCTCGTCGCCGTGCTCGTCGCCTCGTGCGACGCCCTGAGCGATTTCGGCGACATGAACATCGACCCGACACAGGCCGCTACCATTGATCCCGGCATGCAGTTTTCCACCATCGAACTTTCTGCGGCCGGAACGCGCTACGAAACCTGGCGCGTCAACCTCATCTATGCGTCCGGCATCGTCCAACACCTGACCCAGACCTGGTGGGCCGGCGACAAATACACCTTCAACGAAGACTGGGCCACCGCTTTCTGGCGCAAAACCTATGGAGGCGCGGGCGTGACCTGGCGTGCAGATGTCAAAAACATTGAAGATCTGCTGGCTCGTCTCCGCCAGATGCAAGAAGATGGGGAATCTGTGGATAACAAAATCGCCACCACCCGCATCCTGCGCGTCTATCTCTACCACCGGATCACCGATACCTACGGCGACACGCCTTATTTCGAGGCGGGCAAAGGCTTCCTGGAAGGGAACTACCTCCCGCGCTACGATCCGCAACAGGAAATCTATATGGACATGCTGAAGGAGCTCGAAGAGGCGGTCGCACAATTCGACCCGAACCAGCCCACCTACGGCAGCGCGGATCTCCTCTATGGCGGCGACATCACCAGATGGAAGAAGCTGGCCCATTCGCTGATGCTGCGACTGGCCATGCGCCTGGTCAAGGTCGATCCCACTACTGCTCAACAATGGGCTGTCAAGGCGATCAATGGCGGTGTGATGGAAAGTAACGACGATATAGCCTATATCCAGCATCAGAATGGCCCCTGGGGCGGACCAGCAGGACTCAACACCAACGCTAACAGCGAAGTCTTCTCCGTCGACAATGCCAAACTGGCGCAGACTTTCGTTGACTGGATGAAAACGTACAATGATCCTCGCCTGCCCATTATCGGCGCCGTGATTAAAGACGGATCGGTAATTACCGATCCGGCCCTCCAGAAAGGGATGCCCAGCGGCTACAACGCCAACACAATCCAGAATCACCCGAGCTGGACGGGAAGCCTGGATGACTACTCGCGGGTCAACCCTCTGCTGACTGGCCTGGACGACCCCGTCTTCTTTGTCACTTACGCGCAGACGGCGCTCCTGCGAGCTGAAGCAGCGGTACGTGGCTGGACGAGTGAGGACGCGGCCGCACTCTATGCAGCAGGCATCCGGGCTGCCATGCAACAGCTCTCGCTGTATGACGCAGGAGGCGCCGCCGACATTGACGATGAAGCCATCGACGCCTACCTGGCAGCAAACCCGCTCAGCAACGATCCCGATGAGGCCCTGCGCCAGATCAACGAACAGTACTGGGCGGCCACGTTTCTCGATGGCATCGAAGCCTGGGCCAACTGGCGCCGCAGCGGCTATCCCGTCCTGGAGTCGGCGCCGGTCGATGACCCCAATCCCTACCCGGGCAATGTAACCAATGGTCAGATTCCACGTCGGCTGACCTATCCCGTCGTCGAAGGCGTGCTGAACGCAGCAAACTACCAGGAAGCCCTCAGTCGTCAGGGGCTACGCGGCGATCCCAGCGACATGGCTGTCCCTGTCTGGTGGGACCGGCAGTAAACCTCCCCCGGCCGGTCTCTAAAAAGGCCCGCACGCTTTCCGCGGCGGGCCTTTCTGTAATCTTACGGGCGTGAGAATGGGGCTATCTTTCGTAAACAAGCCGTGTTCTGCTTTTTCAAGACCAACCTACATGACAAGCGATGCGCATGTTCCATAAGCGCTTCCTGATCGGCCTGCTGCCCATGCTGGCCATGGCCCAGCATCCCGAACGCCTGACCATTTACTGGGGCGTGCTGTCCAATCAGGAAAACGGCAGAGCCCGCTGGGAGCTGACGCTGGTCAATGAAGATACCATCGCCCTGCCTGCCTCGGGCTGGACGCTCTACTTCAACTTTATGCGCCCGATCCTGCCCGAAAGTGCTCCGCCTTCGGTCCGGCTCACGCATATTAACGGCGATTACTATCGCCTTGACCCGGCCGCGACGTTTACTTCGCTCCCACCGGGAGGTCGCCGAACGCTGTCGTTCGAGTCGCTGGGGCCGCTTATCAAGACCATCGATGCCCCCTCAGGGCTTTATCTCGTCTTTCGTGACACGACGGGCGCGCCCTTACCGCCAGTCCTCCTCCGAGATGTACGTGTGCTTCCCTTTGCTTCGGAGTTTCAGACACGGCGGCATCCGGCCGATCGCCTTCCTGTACCCACGCCGAGCCTGCGCTACTACCAGCAGGTTTCGCTCCGCCTGCTGCCCCCCGACAGCCTGATCCCGATCGTCCCTACTCCCCGCGTCCTGATCCGCCATATCGGAAGCTGGCTGCTTGACTCCACAGCCACTATCGCCTACGAACCGTCCCTGGCCCGCGAGGCGGCCTTTCTGGCTGACGCGCTGGCACCGCTGCTGCGCACGAAACCCCGTCTGCTGGAAAGCACCGACCGACCTGCGGCCATTCGCCTGCGCCTCGGCCCGGTTCCCCTGCCCGACGGTCCGGCCGGTGCGGAAGCCTATCACCTGATCGTGGAGCCGGAAACGGGCATCACGCTCACCGGCACCGATGCGGCCGGCGTCTTTTACGGCATCCAGACGCTACGACAACTCATCGACCCGGCCTTCTACCGGCAGCCGCCCGATGCCATCCCGATCCCAGCCCTGGAAGTGCGGGATGCGCCCCGCTTCGGCTACCGGGGGCTGCACCTCGACGTAGCCCGCAATTTCCAGCCTAAAGAAGTGGTGCTCCGTCTGCTCGACCTGATGGCCCTGTACAAACTCAACCGCTTCCACTTTCACCTGACCGACGACGAAGGCTGGCGGCTGGAAATCGACGGGCTACCCGAGCTGACCGAAGTGGGCGGTTGTCGTGGTCATACCGAAGCGGAGCAGCACTGCCTGATCCCATCGCATGGATCAGGTCCCGAAAAGGGGCGCCTGCCCGGTAGCGGCTTCTATCGTCGGGAAGACTTCATTGAGATCCTGCGCTATGCCACGGCCCGTCACATCGAAGTGATTCCAGAAATTGACGTGCCCGGCCATGCCCGTGCAGCGATCAAGGCCATGGAAGCCCGCTATGTTCGCCTGAAGGCGGCCGGCTACTCCGAAGCCGAAGCGGCCGCCTACCGGCTGGTCGACCCGGCCGATACATCCGTGTACCGCTCGGTACAGGGCTGGCACGATAATGTGATCAACGTCTGTCTGCCTTCAACGTATCGCTTTCTGGAAAAGGTGGTGGATGAACTCTGGCAACTGTACCATGAAGCGGGCGCTCCTCTACAGGTAGTGCATACAGGCGGCGACGAAGTACCCCACGGCGCCTGGGCCGGCTCCCCCGCCTGCCGGACTGTCATGCAGGCCGAAGGTATCGACAATCCGGCAGCGTTGCAGGACTACTTCCTCGCACGTTTCCATCAGATACTGGCCCGCAAAGGGCTGCGCACGGCCGGCTGGGAAGAAATCGGTCTGACCATTACCGAAGAAAATGGCCGGCGCGTACACCATCCCAATCCGCGTTTCCGCGATCAGGGCTTCCTGGTTTATGCCTGGAACAACATCTGGGGGAGCGGTGCCGAAGATCATGCCTATCGGTTAGCCAACGCCGGCTACGATGTGGTGCTGGCGCTGGCCTCCAATCTGTACTTCGACCTGGCCTATACCAAGCACCCCGACGAAGCAGGCCTCTACTGGGCAGGATTCGTGGATACGGAGGCCCCTTATCGGCTGGAGCCGTTCGATTTGTTTCTTGGGCCAATCCAGCACTGGCTGGGCCACGTGCTTCCGCCCGAAGCTTTTGCCCATCATGAACGCCTGACGATAGCAGGTCGGCGCCACATTGTAGGGCTGCAGGGGCAACTCTGGGGCGAGACGCTTCGTACCCCGGCCCGCGTCTTTTACATGGCCCTCCCCCGCATGCTGGCGCTGGCCGAACGCGCCTGGGCTGCGCAGCCGGCCTGGAGTCAGATTGACGATCCGAAGGCACGGCAACAGGCCCTGCAGGACGCCTGGAATGAGTTTGCCAACCGGCTGGGCCAGCGCGAATTGCCCCGACTCGATGTGCTCTATGGCAAAGCCGTTCCCTATCGCCTTCCACCGCCAGGTGCCGTGATCGAAGACGGCTATCTGAAGGCCAATGTGGCCCTGCCAGGTCTGACCCTCCGCTATACGCTGGATGGCAGCGAACCTACAGCCGCCTCGCCTCGATATACCGGACCGGTGCCCCTCAGCGGCCACGGCGAGGTGCGTCTGCGCACCTTCGACACGAACGGGCGCGGCAGTCGCACCGTACGTATCGTCTACTGAGCGCCCAGCACCCGGTCGAGCAGCCGTTCCAGCACATCGTGCAGGGAGCGGTAGGCTTCGGCCGGGTGCGCCAGAAGCGCTTCTGACGGTTGAACATAGGCCGAGCGAAGCCGGGCAGCCTCCAGCTCCCTCCGCCCAGCCTGCACAAGCGCCTGTACGCTCGCAGGCGTTACCTCCAAGTGGAACTGCAATCCCAGCACCCGGCCTTCCCAGAGAAAGGCCTGGTGCACACAGGCCGTACTTTTCATGAGATGCACCGCGCCCGGTGGCAGATCGAACGTGTCGCCGTGCCAGTGAAAGACGGTCAGCTCGTCGGGCACATCGGCCAGCAATGGATGCGTACGCCCCGGCTCCGTCCGCTGCACCGGAAACCAGCCGATCTCAGGCTGCGGCCCCGGATAGACGCGTCCGCCCAGCACCTCGGCCAGAAGCTGCGCTCCCAGGCATACGCCAACCACTGGACGACCTGCTTCGAACACGGCACGCAGGAATGTCTTTTCGGCACGCAGCCATGGATAACGGTCTTCCTCATACACGCCCATCGGACCACCCATCACTACCACCCCATCCACAGCAGCCGGAGACGGCAACGGATCGGCCGCATAGAACCGCGTGACCGAGAGCCGATATCTCCGTCGTTGCGCCCATGTTGCAATGTGCTCAGGCCCTTCAAAGGGGACGTGCTGCAACATATGTAGTTGCATATACTGTGAGGGTTTTTCCGAGGCCGAAAAGCAGGAGCGATTTTCTCCAGCGAAACCTTTACGGCGGCGAAGCCGGAGTCAGCCAGATGAAGTCGCCCAACCCCATGTGCCGCCCTGGCTCAAACTGTGACGGATCGGCAGTTGGACGAAATACCACCACCAGCATCCGGGTACCGGGTCGATAGTATCGGAGCATTTCGGGGGTGCCCATCCGGCCTTCCACATGAAAGGCGCCGGTCACGTGCACGATGAGCGCTTCGGGCTGCCGCATCAGGTGTTCAGCCAGCGTGTAGGCCATTGTAGCATCCCAGAGTGCCTGGGCTGCCAACAGACGCTCCGGATCGACGTGCATAGGCCTATGGCCGTCCTGACGCATCAACTTCAGAAAACGACGTCGGTACAGTTCCGAGGGCTCTGGATACGGCAGCGGTGGCAGATAAGCGCGCGCCTCCGGCAATAGTTTCTCCAGCGCCGCTCGCCCCAGACGACTGACACGATTTACGTAGCGTCGAGGCGCATTGGCGGCCAGGATTGTCCAGCCGTGCGCCCGGGCAAACTCCACCAGCGGCCGATAATCCCGGGCATAGTTTGACCAGGGACGCGCAGCTTCCAGAAATTGCGCCTCGGAAATCAGTCCCAGCCGGTATTCGTCGAGCACCAGCTGCACGTCGCGCTCAAACATTTCCAGCGAAAGTACGAGCGGGCGCTGGTGACCATGGCGCTCCTGCAATGCCTCCAACACACGGAGTTGCCGCTGATGCGCTACCGTGTCGTCATGCTGTTCGCCTAAGAAAACCACCTCAACGGCGCCGGCTGCCTGCAGGAGCTGTTCCCATGAAGCCGGTTGCCCGTCAGCTGTGAACAGTCCGGGTTCGGGCACCTGAGCCCGAGCTACCAGCGCCACGAACAGGCTTCCAACCAACAGAATAGCATATCTCATAACTTCCTCCTCGGGAGACGTCGTTGTTTCTTGGCCGGGGTTGCATGCTGCGTGCGGGCACCCTTCTTGGCTTCTACACCGGGATGAATTTCCGTGCGGTGTCCTTCATGCACGTATAGTTCGTCCACCAGCATCGCCAGCAGCTCCGGTTCTTCCTGAGCCAGTTGCTCGACAAGCGGCACGAAGCGCTTCAGCCGCTCTTGGTCCAGACTGGTTTTTTCTCGGTAGCGATCTTCCAGGAGCGCGATGGCCCGCTCGGCCACACGTCCGGCTACGATCTCGGACGGGGGTAACGTACCCTTTTCGAGCGGGATATCATACCGACGTGCAATGGCCCGAAGCCGCGCCTCCTCCAGCGGTGTAACCAGCACAATGGTCGTTCCCGCCTTGCCCATTCGTCCAGTACGCCCGGACCGATGCACGTAGTACTCGGGATCCTGGGGTACATCGTACATAAAAACATAACGCAGATCCGAAATGTCAATCCCCCGTGCCGCTACATCGGTTGCCACCAGAAATCGGAGCCGGCCCTTTCGGAGTCGATCCATGAGCTGCTCCCGCTGCCGCTGCGGCAGATCGCCCGTGATTGCATCCGCATTGTAGCCATAGTTCTTGAGAAATTTTCCCAGATACTCAACGTCACGCTTCGTGTTGGCAAAAATGATGGCCGACTCAGGGTTTTCCAATTCAATAAGCTGCGCGAGCGCCCGATCTTTCTCCATAGGCGCCACGATGAAATAGCGATGTTCGATGGTCTCAGCAGCGATCCGACCGGTGCTCAGCGCGACAAAGGCTGGATCCTTCAGGAATTCCCGGGCCAGCGCCTGCACACGCGGTGGAATCGTAGCACTGAACATGGCCGTGTTGCGCTCTCGGGGTAGATAGCGTTTGAGCTGGCGCATGGCCGGATAGAAGCCCATGGAGAGCATTTCGTCGGCTTCGTCGAAAACGAGCACTTGCAATGCCTCCAGCCGGAGCGCTCCCCGCTCGATCAGATCCAGGATACGGCCGGGCGTCCCGATTACCACCTGCGCGCCCTGCTCCAGCGCTTTGAGCTGCGGACCGTAGCGCACGCCTCCATAGACGAGTACGGCCCGAAGCGACTGCGCTCCCGGTACGCCCGTTTTCATCTGCTCGAATGCCTCAAAGATCTGCCGGGCCAGCTCACGTGTAGGCGTCAGAATCAGCGCCTGCACCTGTCCCCGACCGGAATCCACCCGCACAAAGAGGGGCAGCAGAAATGCACCGGTCTTACCCGAACCGGTCTGCGACTGGACGATCACATCCCGTCCTTTCAGCAGGTAGGGAAGTGTCCGGCGTTGAACCGGCATCAACGCAGACCACCCAATGGCGCGAGCTGCCTGCTGCACTGGCTCCGGCAACTCCTGCAGGGACACCTCCCATAGTGGCTCGCCAGAGGCCTGCGTGGTCGCCGCCTCCTGCTTTTTTTGCTGCGCGCGACGGGTCAGATCGATAACCGTCGTGTAGGCCGAGCGAACCGGTTCTTCGGACATTTTCCCTTTTGCAAAATGGTTATCACAAAAAACAGATGCGGCGGCCCGCGGCCGCCGGTTTTTCCCCAACGCCGAAGCCTACCGGTTCGATCCAGAAGGGCCTACATGGCCATGCCGCCGTCCACATGCAGCACGTGCCCAGTAATATAGCTGGCAGCAGGGGAAGCCAGAAACAGCACAGCCTGCGCCACATCATCAGGCGTACCTGCCCGGCCCAGCGGGATGCTGCTCAGCATAGCCTGCCGGGCCTGTTCGGGCAAGGCCGCCGTCATATCGGTTTCGATATAACCGGGCGCCACCACGTTTACCGTGATACCGCGGCTGCCCAGCTCCCGTGCCAGACTCTTCGAAAAGCCGATAATTCCAGCCTTTGAGGCCGCATAGTTCGTCTGGCCAGCATTCCCTATGACCCCGACCACCGACGAAATGTTGATAATGCGACCGCTGCGCTGGCGCATCATGGGCCGATAGACCTGCTTGCAGAAATTAAAGACGCCTTTCAGGTTAGCGGACAGCACGGCATCCCAGTCGGCTTCGCTCATGCGCAGCAGCAGGTTGTCGCGTGTGATGCCGGCATTGTTCACGAGCACGTCGATTTTCTCCCAGGCTTTCAGCACGGCCTCCACCACACGACCGGCTGCCTCAAAGTCGGCTGCATCCGCCTGAAAAGACAGCACTTCGGCACCGTCTTGCCCGAGTTGTGCCTGGAGGACTTCGGCCTCCTGCACGGAGCTGCGATAGGTGAAAGCCACACGGGCTCCTGCGCGAGCAAAAGCCTCGACAACAGCGCGACCTATGCCGCGTGTGCCGCCGGTAACCAGTACAGACTGCCCGGAAAAATCGAACGTCATGGTTCAGGGAGTTTGCTGTAGCAGGACTTCCAGTTCATCGGCCGTTCCGGCCGTAGCCACCTGCATCTCGCGGCCCAGCGTGCGGCGAACCAGCGCGGAGAGCACGTTTCCCGGTCCCACTTCCAGAAACGCAGTGAAGCCGTCGGCCTGCATGCGATGTAGCATCTGCGTAAAGCGTACCGGGGCCAGCATCTGTTCGACAAGCCGAGTCCGAATCTCCTCGGGATCGGTCGTGGGCGCTGCCGTCACGTTCAGGTAAACCGGACAGCGAGGAGGCTGCAACGGCACCTGGGCAATGGCCTCGGCCAGCCGACGACTGGCTTCTTCCATAAGGGGTGAATGGAACGCTCCACTCACCGGCAGCATCACTACCCGCCGAGCGCCTCGCGCCCGCGCTTTTTCAGCCGCCTGTTCCACAGCCGCTACCTCTCCTGAAATCACCACCTGTCCCGGTGCATTGTAGTTGGCCGGTTGCACGAAACCGCCCCCTTCGTCCCGAACCTCCTGACAGAGGGTCTCGACAACGTCGTCCTCCAATCCCAGGATCGCGGCCATCGTACCGGGCCGGGTGCGGCCGGCCTCAGCCATGAGTTGCCCACGCAGGCGCACCAGCCGCAATCCCGCCTCGAACGAAAGTGCGCCGGCCGCAGCCAGCGCACTGTACTCACCCAGACTGTGCCCGGCCACGGCATCCGGCTGAAGTCCACCGGCCTCAAGCACCGCCACCACGGCCAGGCTGTGCACATACAGGGCTGGCTGCGTGACCTCGGTCTGTGCCAGCACCGCTGCCGCAGCCTCCGTATCGTCGGTATGGGTCCCGAACATGTAAGCCGTCAGTGGAAAGCCCAGCAACCGATCGGCTGCCTCCAGACGCGCCCGCGCCTCCGGGAAACGTTCCATCAGATCCCGGGCCATCCCAGCCCGCTGCGACCCCTGTCCGGGAAATAGCCAGGCCTGTGCCATTGCGATCAGGTGTTTACAGTAGACACTTCGGTGGAGGCCTCAGCGATCGTAGCTACCTCATCGCCATTGTAAGCCCACTTCAGATAGATAGCCCCCCAGGTAAAGCCGCCTCCGAATGCGGCCAGAATTAGATTATCGCCTCGCCGGAGTTGTCGCTCCCAGTCGTAAAGGCAGAGCGGAATGGTGGCCGCTGTGGTGTTACCATAGCGGTCGATATTGATCATGACTTTCTCGGAAGACAGCCCCATGCGGCGGGCTGTTGCATCAATGATGCGCCAGTTGGCCTGGTGGGGCACCAGATAGCGCACTTCGTCGGCCGTCAGCTTGTTGCGCTCCATAATCTCGACAGCCACCTGGGCCATCCCTTCAACCGCCATCTTGAAAACCGCCCGTCCCTCCTGGTGGAGAAAGTGCATCTTTCGATCGACGGTCTCGTGGGTCGGCGGGTTCAGGCTCCCCCCGCCCAGCATGCAAAGTAGTTCCCAGTTCCGCCCGTGGCAGTATTCCACCGAGTCGATCAGTCCGCACTCCGGATCCGGCTCCAGTAACACGGCCGCGGCAGCATCACCGAATAGAATGCAGTTGTTGCGATCAGTATAATCGGTGATCGCGCTCATCTTGTCGGCTCCAATCACCATCACCCGCTCGTGCTTACCGCTTTCGATAAAGCGAGCCGCCGTCGACAGGGCAAACAGAAAGCCGCTACAGGCAGCCGACAGATCAAACCCCCAGGCATTCCAAGCGCCCAGATTTCCCTGGACCAGGCAGGCCGTAGCCGGGAAGAACATGTCGGGCGTGACCGTAGCCACTATGATAAGCTCCACATCCTCCGGCGTCAGCCCGCGCTTCTGCAGACATTCACGGGCAGCTTCAGTAGCCATATACGCCGTGGCCTTGTTCGGATCGCGCAAAATGCGGCGTTCCCGGATTCCGGTACGCGTGCGAATCCATTCGTCGCTGGTGTCGACCATCTGCTCCAGATCGGCATTCGTCAGCCGATCCTCTGGCAAAAAGTGACCGATTGAAGTAATGGCTGCGTAGGGCATGGCGGGTAAAGGGTCTGTCAGGCTGGATGAAAAGCGGCTGCAATGGAACGGACCACGTCCTGCTCGACCAGACTGGCTGCGGCCTGAATCATACGGGCAATGGCCCGAGGCGACGAGCTGCCATGTCCGATTACGACCGGACCGTTCACCCCCAGCAGCGGCGCGCCTCCATATTCCTCATAATCAAACCGTCGCAACACACCGCGAAGCAGGCTCAGCACTTGTCGCTGCTGCGAAGCGTCGAGCTCCTGGCCCTGCATTTCCTGCTGCAGCATTTCGACAAAAGCCGTGACCATACTTTCGCCCAGCTTGAGCATAACATTGCCCACAAAGCCATCACAGACCACCACGTCGGCCGCATGATGCATCAGGTCGCGCCCTTCTACATTGCCCCGAAAGTTCAGATCCGGGGCCTCCTGCAAGAGCTCGTAAGCAGCCCGGGCCAGCGCATTGCCTTTACCGGGTTCCTCGCCCACGTTCAACAGCCCCACCACCGGCCGCTCGATCTGCCAGACGCGTTCGGCAAAAACCGCCCCCATCCGGGCAAACTGTACCAGGTGCTCAGGTTTACAATCGACGTTGGTCCCGATATCAAGCACCAGACAGCGCCCTTTGGTGGTGGGAAAAAAGCCCACCACGGATGGACGGGAAACCTCCGGCAATCGTCCCAGAATGAAGAGGGCCGCGGCCATAATGGCCCCCGTGTTTCCGGCGCTGGCAAAAGCGTCGGCCTCGCCGCGTGCCACCGCCTGTAACCCCAGATGAATGGAAGAACGCAGCTTTGTTTTGACAGCCGTCGCGGGCGGCTCCGCCATCCCGATCACCTCAGGAGCATCTACAAGGCACAACCCTTCCCGGTCTTGAGCCCGACGCGCTTCCAGCTCGGCCGCCACCACCGCACGGGGGCCGTAAAGCTGTACTTCTAACCGTCCGGGCGTTGCCTCAAGTGCCTGCAATACCCCTTCTACAACCACCCCGGGCGCGGCGTCGCCCCCCATGGCATCGACAGCAATTCGTAAAGCCATGAGCAAGTTCGCCGATTTTGCGCTATCTGTGCCGGAAGTCTACAGACCTACCTGCGAAAAAACAAGCGGCCGCCCGAACATTGTGTCGAGCGGCCCTGCTTTCACGCAAACTCCTCCACATCCACTACCTTGCGCCCCCGATAATAGCCACACGAAGGACAGGCATGG
This sequence comes from Rhodothermus sp., assembly GCA_030950375.1. Lineage (GTDB taxonomy): Bacteria > Bacteroidota > Rhodothermia > Rhodothermales > Rhodothermaceae > Rhodothermus. Next base: position 92,332 of record JAUZRN010000006.1, read on the forward strand.
TGCCGCAGCTTCATGTTGCCACAATTGGGGCATTCCATCAGCGGCAGCGGATTTTCCACCAGCCGACGGTAATAGACCGCTCGCCGCTTCCGCGTGCGCGCTTTTGAATGTCTGCGTTTTGGGTTCGCCATGGTTCAATGCAAGGGCTTTGAGGTTTCGATAGCTTAAGGTAAACGATCACGAAGTTTTCGCAACACCTCCCAGCGCGGATCGATCGGCGTCTCCTCGGCCTCAGGCACTTCCGGCGCACCAAACTGCAAGGGAATCGGGATCGACTCAGCCCCCGGCTTCACCTTGCGCATGGGAATGGCCAGCAGCAGCGTATCCCGCACCACATCTGTCAGATCCACAAACCGATCCGAGCTGCGAAGCGCCCGTACCTCTTCCACATCCTCGCGTTGCACCGGCACCCCCGGAGGTGCATAGAAAAGCGAATAGGTTCCCTCTACGGGTTGCTTGAACAGCTCCAGCGTCCGATCACACTCCAGCGTTGCCATAGCCCTTGCCCAGAGCTGTACCAGCAACCGGTCGCCTTCGTAAGTAAGGTGCAGCTCCACACGAATATCCTCAAACACCTGTGGATCCAGTTCCAAGGCCTCCGCCGAGGGCATCAACTCTATTCGCTGAAATCCTTCGCGGAGACGCTCCAGCGCAATCCGCACCATGATCCATTCAGCTCCTCTTTATCGCGGTAAACAAGCTGCAAGTCAACGAGATGAGCTCGTCAGAGTTCCACCAGACGCCGCTCAATACAGCAACCAAGCCAGCAAGGCATAAAAACTGGCTCCCAGCAACAGCAGGATCATCAACCAGGCCACAGCCCGCTGCCCCGTCGACGTCGTGGGGAACTCGTACCCGCAATAGGGACAGACCGACGTCTTCGCCTCCACGGGCAACGCACAAGCAGGACATTCCCGCATTGACCTTTTCCTGGTTTCAACCATTCTTCGTCGTCCCTTACCAACCCCATAGCACCCGATGGGTTCAAGCGCCACTGTCGTTGCTAAGCACTAAGGTTCAGCATCGTGAAAATGTCCGCGACGTCTTGAAGTTCACGCGCGCATGCAGTAGCATTTGAGCGAAGTTTATAGGGGGTGTGCGGCTCCCAGGCGTGTGGATAACCTGTGGAAAACCAGCCTTCGGAAGACTGCACGCTTTCAATCGCTTCCGCCCAGGCATGGCGTGCCATGCCTGTGTGCATTTTAATAGAATCATAATACAACAAACACTTAAGAAATAAACGTTTAGGCAAAACAACATATGTGGATAACTTGTGGAAAATCGATGGCTGCGTTGCATGAACTCACTGTGATCAAGTGACGTGGAAGGTTTGGGTTGTGTATAACCTGTGCATAACTGTACGCTGAAGTCCGCAAAAGCTGCCTCCCAGAGGCGGCGGTCGAAATCTTAGCCATCAATATGGAACGAACACCGGAGGCGGTCTGGGAAGCCTGTCTCGAAATTATTCGAGACAATGTGAATCGGCGGAGTTACAAGACCTGGTTTGAGCCGATCAAGCCAGTTAGCCTGAGTGAAGAGGGCGACCAGATCAAGCTGACGGTAGAATTGCCCAGCCGTTTCTACTACGAATGGCTGGAGGAGCACTATTACAGCTTGCTCCGGAAGACCATCACCAAAGTGCTGGGTCCCAAGGGCCGCCTGTTTTACAAAATTGTCATTGAAAAAGAAGATCCAGAAAGTGGCTTCGAGGGCACTTCGGTCAATATGCCCGCTCATCCACCCGAAACAACGCCTCCTCCCCCTCCTCGACGCCCTTCCCTGTCGCCACCTCCCACGACTCCTTCCTCTCCGGGTACGTCTGTAGACCTCACCGAGCAGGCGCCATCAGTCCCTGCCAACCCTTTTGCCATTCCAGGAATTATTCGTAAGATTCAGGTTGATAGCCAGTTAGATCCCAGGTACACCTTTGAGCGCTTCATTGAAGGAGACTGCAACCGTCTGGCACGCAGTGCAGCTCTTGCAATTGCCCAGCAACCCGGAACGACCAGCTTTAATCCGTTTCTGGTCTATGGAGGCGTAGGACTGGGCAAAACGCACCTGATTCAAGCCATCGGTAACTACGCCCGTCAGCATCGCACAGCCGAGACGATCCGCTACGTCTCGAGCGAACAGTTTACCAACGAATTTGTGCAGGCTATCCAGCACAACCGCATCAACGAATTCTCTACGTTTTACCGTCACATCGATCTATTGATCATTGATGACATTCAGTTCTTTGGCGGTAAAGAGAAAACACAGGAAGTGTTCTTCCATATCTTCAATGCCCTGCATCAGGCCAACAAACAGATTGTTCTGTCCGCCGATCGTCCGCCCAAGGACATTCCTGGGATTGAGGAGCGCCTGATGTCGCGGTTTCAGTGGGGCCTGATGGCCGACGTTCAGCCCCCGGACCTGGAAACGCGCATTGCCATCTTGCGTCGCAAGGCAGAAGACGAAGGCATCGCGCTGGACGACGACGTGGTCGAATTCATTGCCCAGCATGTCAAGAGTAATTTCCGAGAGCTGGAAGGGGCTCTGCTTCGGCTGGTCGCCCATGCTGCCTATCATCGCCGGGACATTGATCTCGCGCTGGCTCGTGAAGCGCTGCGCGACCTGATCAAGGAAAGCCGGGTGACGCTGACCATTGAACAGATTCAGCAACTTGTCTGCGAATACTTTGGGATTGCGCCGGATCTGGTCCGCTCCAAGACGCGCAAGCGTGAGATCGTTCAGGCGCGCCAGGTGGCCATGTACTTCTGCAAGCAGTTTACGCAACACTCGCTCAAATCCATCGGTCTGCACTTTGGCGGGCGTGATCACTCAACGGTCATCCATGCCTGCCAGAGCGTAGAAAACCTGATGGAAACCGATCCGAGGTTTCGGGAGATTATAGAAGCGTTACGCCACAAAATTTCGCTGCACAGCCGCTGAGTCCTGACAATTTTTGCTATATTCAGACATTCCTCCAAGCCGTCAAGGTTGAAGCTATGCGTTTTACCGTAACCAGCACGGAACTGCTAAAGGCCCTTACGGCGGTGGCAGGCGTAGTCCCCTCAAAAGCCACCATGCCTATTCTGGAGTGCATCTTATTCGAGGCGGAAGAGGGCGCGCTTCGGCTGAGCGCAACTGACCTGGAGATCTCTATCGTTGAGCGACTTCCGATTCAGCCGGAGCTGCAGAACGGACAGGAAGGAGCCCGTCGGGTGGCCGTGCCAGCTCGGCGCTTGCTGGAAACGCTCCGGGCACTGCCCGATCTACCGGTTCAGTTCAACGCCGACGAGGCGTTCAATGTCACGCTGACCACCGATCAAGGGCATTACAAAATGGTGGGCTACGACGGCGCCGATTACCCGGCGCTGCCTGAGCTCACTGAAGCTCACAGTCTGACGGTCGAGGCGGCTCTGTTGCGCCGAGCCATTCAGAAGACGGCTTTTGCGGTCAGTAAAGACACGCTGCGTCCGGCCATGATGGGCATCTTCTTCCAGGTACTGCCGGAAGAAGGGCGTGTGGTTTCCACCGACGGCCATCGGCTGGTTCGGCTCCGGCTACGCGAGCTGGTCAGCCCTACCCCCTTAGAATTTATTGTGCCGGAAAAAGCCACCTCGCTGGTAGCCAAACTGGCAGCCCAGCTCGACGGCACCTGCACAATTCGTGTAGATGAACGCTATGTAGCCTTTGAAATGGGACCAGCCCGCATCATCAGCCGGCTGATCGACGAAGTCTACCCCAACTACGAGGCCGTTATTCCGGTCGAAAATGATCGCCGTCTGGTTGTCGACCGGGATGCTTTTCTGTCGGCAGTTAAGCGGGTGGGACTGTACGCCTCGAGCACGACGAACCAGGTACGGTTGACCCTTGAGCCGGATTACGTGGAAATTGCTGCCGAAGACATCGAACGGGCCAGCGAAGCCCACGAGCGCGTCCCCTGTGCCTACGATGGCGAGCCCATGGTTATCGGTTTCAATGCGGGATACCTGACCGAAGTGCTGGGGAATGTAGACGCCGATGAAGTCGTTCTGGAATTCAGCTCACCCAACCGCGCTGGCGTTGTGATGCCTCAGGAGCAGCGTGAAAATGAAGACCTGCTGATGCTCATCATGCCGGTCATGCTGAACACGTACGCCTGAGCACTGGGTCAGCAGGTTGCCGACGTTTCCAGACATTGAAGTGCGCGAAGTAAACGTTGGGCTTCTTCTGTGTAGGGGCCTTCCTGCGTTGCTACCTCCTGCAGGACCTGGCGAGCACCAGCTATATCGTGACGTAATAGGCGCACTTTGCCCAGAAGAAACAGGGCCTCCTGCTGTGGTAAAGCAGCGGCTGGTGCGCGCGTAGCCGCCACCAATAGCGACTCTGCCCGGGCCAGCAGATCCGCATCATATCGCGGAAACAGGCCGAACCAGGAGGAATGAGCTGTGGCAATCGTCCGGAGCGCTTCCTGATAGAGGGCCTCAGCCGTTTCGGCTGCCGGAGCCTCCCCGCGATACCGATCGATAGTCAGCAGAGCGGGTGCAATAAACCCCAGCCGCTCCAGCTCCGACTGCGTAGCTCGGCTCCAGAAGAAAAGTCCCCCATAAACAACCGAAAGAGCTACCACGAGTAAGGCTACCCGTTCTACCCATCGCCAGCTGCTTCGACGTGTCGTCCGTTGGGCTGGCCGATCTGGTGCTCTTGAGACCACTTTCGATGGCAAGTTCGTGTGTGCTCCAGCAGGCGATTCACAGACCACCAGCTCGGTTGCCTCTTTCTGGATCGTCCTCCCTGTCAATTGCTCGAAATGTTCTACAGCATCGACCCCCTCCAAGAGCTCCTCCAGCCGTCTGGCAAGCGCTTCACAGCGCCGGCGAAGTGCGGCGTCTGTTTCAAGGCGTGCTTCTAACTGGGCAAAGTAAGCAGCCAACGAGGGCGGCAGGGGATGCGGCGACAGATATCGGGTAAGCAGATAAAAGGCAAGCTTTTCTTCAGACATGGAACCCTCCGCGGTAAGATGCAGCGATTGCAAAAGAGGAGTCAGTTGCTGAACGCTGTCCAGCACTTCCTTCCATTCCGGCACACGATGAACGGCCGCACGCACCTGGCGTTGTTCTTCCTCAGAAAGCCAGGGATATCGCAGAATTTTTTCGCCTAATTCAAGCTGATTCATAAGCATGTACGACTGATTTCTCTTTCTATTAAGACTCCGGATTGCTGAATTCGTTACCTCTACTTTATCAAAATACCTGATATTACGTAGTTACCTGGGTCAGGACGGTCAATGCCGCTTGTTGACTCACAGCAATCCCAGAAAGTCGGCAAGGCCTGGATCCTTCCGCAAGCGCTGAAACGCGCGGCTGAGGTACACGCGAATCGTCCCCGGTGGCTTATTAAGACGTCGGCTGATTTCCTGATAGGGTAATTGTTGCAACAGCGCCATCCGGGTAACTTCCCGCAAAAATGGTGGCAGCCGGTCAATGGCTGCACTGAGTTGCGGGATCAACTGGCTCAGATCATGGTGCCACAGGTGCTGTTCTGCTTCAGGCGCCTCCAACGGAGGATCATCCGGTTCGTAGCTGGGTCGACGGCGTACGCTTCGCAAATAGTTTCGAAATGCATTCCGGCAGGAAATTCCCACCCAGCCGATCAGACGTGAAGCCTGACGTATCGTGTCAAGCTGGCCACGCAATCGGAGAAACGTTTCGCCGACCAGTGCTTCCAGCTCGACGCGCGACAGATCGGGATGATTGGTGGCCTTGGCCAGAAAGTAGCGCCAGATAAAGCAGTAGAGCCAGATTTCCAGTTGCTCCCATGCATCTTCATGGCCAGCGGTACGCCAGCGTTCGTAAAGCGCCTCCACCGCCTGCTGGTCATCCAGGTGAAACGACAGCTGCGCCGCCAGAACACGCAGCCTACTTCGATCCAAAGGATCCGTCATCTTTCTCCGTAAGCCCGCTTTTCTGAAAAGCTAAACATTGCTGCGTCAAGAATAAAGGAAGAATCAACACCATGCAAAACCATTTGCGTCGACAGGCGTGAGATGGCCTGCTTCGAAGCACCGAGCGTGCGACTTGACACGTGCGCGCAGAAACCCTAAATTGGGCGGCTACGTTTCCCGAGAATATGAAGTCCGGCCACACCGGACATTTTTATTGGCTTTCGCATGAAGCGCCATGGATGTCAACAGCTACAAGACCTATAGCGCCAAGCCCGGCGACGTAAGGCGCACCTGGTATGTGATCGATGCCGAAGGTCAGGTGCTGGGGCGACTGGCTTCGCGGATTGCAACAATCCTGCGGGGCAAGCACAAGCCTACCTATACGCCGCATGTGGATATGGGCGACTTTGTAATCGTCATCAACGCCGAAAAGGTGCGCCTGACGGGCAAGAAGGAGCAGCAGAAACAGTATTTCCGTCACTCCGGCTATCCAGGAGGCGTACGGCTACGTACGCCTGCTGAGATGCGTCAGCGGCGTCCGGAATTCCTGATCGAGCATGCGGTCAAAGGAATGCTTCCCAAGGGGCCGCTGGGGCGACGGATGCTGCGCAAGCTAAAAGTATACGCGGGGCCCTCGCATCCGCATGGGGCCCAGAAACCCATTGAACTCACCTTGTAATCAAGGCCTGTGCGCGCATGATGGCTACAGCAACTTTAACCCAGTGGATTGCGGTTGGCCGTCGGAAGACCGCTGTCGCTCGGGTTTACCTGCGTCCGGGCAATGGTCAGATCACGGTTAACCGCCGCCCCTTCGAAGAATACTTCCCGCTGGAATGGCGCCGGAAGGTTGTCCTGGCGCCCTTCGAGGTAACGGGCACGATGGGAGAGTTTGATGTTCTGGTTAACGTGAAGGGGGGCGGTCTGACCGGCCAGGCAGAAGCCATTCGTCATGGCATTGCACGGGCGCTGGTAGCCTATAATCCGGAATTCCGTAAGCCCCTGCGTGATGCTGGTTATCTGACGCGTGACCCGCGGATGGTAGAACGCAAGAAGTACGGCCAACCCAAGGCACGCAAGCGGTTCCAGTTCTCGAAGCGGTAATCCTTCCATCACCCATACCTCCCGATGCCCGGTCGGGTGGTCGCCTTACAGCGGCTAAGCCGGGCAGAAGACGGAGGTAGCGGCCTAACCCGAATGCAGCCATGAGTGAACACGAAACCCAACCTGTTCCTGAAACGGAAGCTTCGGCCGAACCTTCTACCGAAACGGCTGAAGTCCAGGCAGCCACGCCGGAGACTGCTGAGACCCAACCCAAACACCGCGTCTCGATTGAGGAGCTGCTCAAAGCCGGGGCCCACTTTGGACACCTGACAAGCCGGTGGAATCCCAAAATGCGCCCCTTCATCTTTATGGAGCGCAACGGGATCCACATCATCGACCTGGTGCAGACGCAGCAGCTCCTTGATCGTGCAGCAGAAGCGGCTGCACGTTTTGCGCGTCAGGGTAAAAAGATTCTGTTCGTCGGCACCAAAAAGCAGGCGCGCGATATCGTCCGCAAATATGCAGAAGCCTGCGGCCAACCCTACGTCGTCGAGCGCTGGCTGGGGGGTACGCTGACCAACTTCCAGACCATCCGCCTGAGCATCCGTCGCATGGAGGAGCTGGCCCGGATGGACGAAGAAGGCATCTTGGACCAGCTCAAGAAAAAAGAGCGGCTGATGAAACGCCGCGAACGGGAAAAGCTGGAGCGGACGCTCGGCGGGATCGCCCAGATGGCCAAGCTTCCAGGCGCGCTCTTTATCGTCGACGTAGTACGCGAGCATATTGCCGTCAGTGAAGCACGCAAGCTCGGCATTCCCATTATCGCCATCGTCGACACCAACGCTGACCCGGAGCTGATCGACTATCCGATCCCGGCAAACGACGATGCCGTCCGCTCCATTGAGCTCATCACTTCGGTCATCGCCAACGCAGTGATCGAAGGAGTCAAACAGCGCGAGCAGGAAGAAGCTGCCCGCAAAGCCGAACGCGAAAAGCGAACGGCAGAAGCAGCATCGACGAAGGGGGCACGCAGCAAACGTCGAAAGAAAGGTCCCTGATTTTTGAACCTAAAAGACAATCATAAACGATGGCCATTTCTGCTCAGGAAGTAAAGCGACTCCGGGAAATGACCGGAGTCGGTATGATGGATTGTAAGCGAGCGCTGGAAGAAGCCGGCGGCGACTTTGAGGCCGCCATCGAGATCCTGCGCAAAAAAGGCCAGAAGGTAGCAGCTAAACGGGCCGATCGGGAAGCCAAGGAAGGACTGGTCGTTACGGCCGTTAGCGAAGACGGCCGGGCCGGCGCCATTGTCGAGGTCAACTGTGAAACCGACTTTGTAGCGCGCAATGAGGAGTTTGCGTCGTTCGCGCAGCAGGTAGGCCAGCTGATTCTGGAAGCCCGCCCGGCCGATCTGGAGACCTTGTTGAAGCTCCAGCTGCCTGACGGCCGCACGGTCGAAGACGCGCTCCTTGACCTGACCGGCAAGATCGGCGAAAAGATCGCCATCCGACGCTTCGCGGTGCTGACTACCGACCAGGGCCGAATCATCTCGTACGTCCATCCTGGCTCCCGACTGGCGGTGCTGGTCGAAGTTGGGGGCGACGGCCAACTCGAAACCGCCGGCCGTGACGTGGCTATGCAGGTGGCTGCCATGAATCCGATCGCCGTGCGTCGTGAAGAAGTGCCGGAAGACGTACGTCAGAAGGAACTGGAGATCGCCCGCGAAGCTGCCCGAAACGAGGGCAAGCCAGAGCATATCATCGAGCGCATCGCCCAGGGTAAGCTGGAGCGTTTCTACAAAGACCACGTACTGCTGGAGCAGGCGTTCATTAAGGATGCCTCCCTTACGGTGCAGGAGTACCTGAAGCAGGCGGGCATTGAAACACGCCGCTTTATCCGGTACGCTCTGGGCGAATAACACGCACCGCTGCTATAAACCCGAACCTGACGGTTCGGGTTTTTTCGTAACCACCCCCAATGCGCTGGCTCTTTCGCATCAGTTAGCGCGTTGAATTTTTAGCAGCCAAAGCATACTTTGCAGCAGCAAGGTACCCCGAATCATGACCAGCGAATCGGACACATCGCACAGCAGGCTGCGGCCCCGTTACCGCCGCATTCTGCTTAAATTAAGCGGCGAAGCCCTGATGGGGCAAAAGCCCTACGGCATCGACTGGCATGTGGTGGAAACGTACGCCCGGGAAATTCGCCAGGTGGTCGACCTGGGGGTTTCCGTAGGCATTGTAATCGGCGGCGGCAATATTTTTCGGGGTGTGCAGAATGCTTCGCGAGGCATGAAACGCGCCCATGCCGACTACATGGGCATGCTGGCCACCATGATCAACGCCATGGCCTTGCAGGATGCGCTCGAACAGGCGGGACTCGACACACGCCTGCAGTCGAGCATCAAAATGGAGCAGATTGCCGAACCATTCATCCGTCGCCGGGCCATTCGTCATCTGGAGAAAGGACGGGTGGTGATTTTTGGCGCAGGCACGGGCAACCCGTACTTTACGACCGATACAGCCGCCGCCCTGCGCGCGCTGGAAATCGAAGCCGAGGTGTTGCTCAAAGGCACGCGGGTGGACGGCGTCTATTCGGCTGACCCGGAGCGCGATCCCAAGGCCCGCCTGTTTACTTCCATCCATGGACGGGAAGTCATCCGGCGAGACCTGCGCGTCATGGATATGACCGCCTTTACCTTGTGCCAGGAAGCCAAGCTACCCATCATCGTGTTTAACATGAACAAGCCTGGCAATCTGCTCCGCGTCGTTTGCGGCGAGCCAATCGGCACCCTGGTCTACTGGACCGAAACGCCGCCTTCATTTACCGAACCGGCTCAAGCCTGATAGGATGAACCCAACCTGTATGGAACAATGGTGGCCATTCCAAATGAACACCTGCAACTGATTCTGGACGATGCACGCGAGCACATGGAGAAATCGCTCGCGCATCTGCGCACCGAGCTGGCCGCCCTTCGGGCCGGACGGGCTACGCCGGCCATGCTTGAAGACGTACGCGTCGAATACTATGGCACTATGACGCCGCTGATGCAGCTGGCCAGTATCACTGCGCCGCAGCCAGACCTGCTTATCGTACAACCCTGGGATCGGTCGGCCCTGGGTGCTATCGAACGAGCTATCATTAATGCCAATCTGGGGCTGAATCCCTCTAACGACGGACACCTCATCCGCATACCGATTCCCCCGCTTTCCGAAGAACGGCGCAAAGAACTCGTCCGAGCGGCCCGTATACGCGCTGAAGAGGCCCGCGTGGCCATCCGCAACATCCGGCGTCACGCCAAAGACCACATCAAAAAAGCCAAGGAAGAAGAACACCTGCCTGAGGACCTGTGCCATACAGCGGAAGAAGAACTGCAGAAATTGACCGACACCTATATCGAAAAAGTCAATCAGCTGCTTAAACGCAAAGAAGCTGAAATCATGGAAGTCTGACAGTAGGCTCGGAACTCCCGGCCAACCGATGCCATAAAGTAAGGCGCTTGCGGAGAGGTGCCCGAGCGGTCGAAGGGGCACGCCTGGAGAGCGTGTGTACCGTTCACCGGTACCGTGGGTTCGAATCCCACCCTCTCCGCCAGGCCGGGTTGCCCTGCGGTGAGTGGCAACCCGGTTTTTTCATTTGCAAGCATCAATCCCTGCGGCTTATGATCGCCAGCATGACCGGCTTTGGGCGCGGCCAGGCAGCCCGTGACGGCTTCAGCGCCACCGTCGAGCTGCGCTCAGTCAACAATCGCTACCTGGATGTCTCGGTGCGCCTGCCACGAATAGCTGCTTCATACGAGCCGGAAATTCTGGCGGCTCTTCGCCAGGCTTTCAGCCGCGGCCGCATTACAGTGCAGGTCGATCTGAAGCTTTCTCCAGAGACGGGGCTGCTTCCTCGCCTCAACCTTGAGGTAGCCCGTCAGTACCTCACCCAATTGGAAACACTGCGTGCCGAAACCGGCCTGCCTAGTCCGATTCGGCTCGAACACCTGCTGACGCTACCCGATCTTTTTGAAAGACCGGAGCTTCCCGAAGCGGACGACCGTATTCGACAGGTGTTGATGGCAGCACTCACGCAGGCCATCAAGGCGCTGCAAGCCACACGCCATCGGGAAGGTGCCCTACTACAGGCTGACCTGGAAGCCCGGCTGAAAGCCATCGCCCACCGACTGGAGGCTATCGAAGCGCGCGCGCCTCAACGACTGGCCGAAGCCCGTGAGAAACTGCGTGCCCGCGTGCAGGAGCTGTTGCGCGAAGATCAACTCGACTCGGATCGGCTTGAACAGGAAATCGTCCTGCTGGCCGACCGGCTCGACATCACCGAAGAATGCGTCCGGCTACGAGCGCACCTGCAGCACTTTCACGAGGCCCTTCAGTCCGAAGAACCCAGTGGTCGCCGCTTGAACTTCCTGGCCCAGGAACTGCACCGAGAAGCCAACACAATCAACGCCAAGGCCAACGACGCCACCATCGCCCTGCTGGCCGTAGAAATCAAGGAGGAGATCGAAAAAATTCGGGAGCAAATCCAGAACATCGAATAGCCGATGGCCGAACCGCGCATCGTCATCCTGACCGCTCCCAGCGGTGCCGGCAAGACGACGCTGGCCCGTCGTCTTCAGAAGGCCCTTCCCCAGCTTCGGTTTTCCGTATCAGCCACAACACGCCCTCCACGTCCCGGCGAGCAGCACGGCGTGGATTACTACTTCCTCTCTGAAGAGGAATTTCGCCACCTGCTTGAACAGGGCGAATTGATCGAATATGAAGAAGTGTATCCCGGCCGCTTCTATGGCACGCTTCGCCGTGAAGTTGAAAAAGCCAGCCGAACCCACCCCGTCCTGCTCGACATTGACGTCAAAGGGGCCCTGCGCGTCAAGGAACAGTTTGGGGATGAAGCCCTCGCCATCTTCCTTCAACCGCCTTCCCTGGAAACGTTGGCCGAACGGCTACGCCACCGAGGCACCGAAGATGAAGCCTCCATGCGCCAGCGCCTGGAACGCGCTCGTATGGAACTCTCACTGGCCGACCGCTTTGATGCCGTGGTTGTCAACGACGACCTGGAGCGAGCCACCACCGAAACCCTCCATCTGGTACGCTCGTTTCTCCATCGGCCTTAACCGCCGACTCTCATGGCCACGCAACCCCTCGCCGTGCTGGAAGGTCGCCGTCTGCTGCTGGGTGTCACGGGCAGCATTGCCGCTTACAAAGCGGCCGAGCTGATCCGCCTCTTCAAAAAGGCCGGCGCTACAGTGCAGGTGGTCATGACCCCCGACGCCACCCGCTTCATCACACCCCTGACGCTTGGCACGCTTTCCGAACGGGAGGTGCTCGTCGACCTCTTTCCGGAAAATGAACCGGATTCCTGGACCAAACACGTTCACCTGGGCCGCTGGGCCGACCTGGCTATCGTTGCGCCGGCCACAGCACAGACCCTGGCGCGCCTGGCCCATGGCTTCTGCGATACCATGCTGGCGGCCACCCTGCTCTCAGCTCGCTGTTCAGTGCTGCTCTGCCCGGCCATGGATCACGACATGTACCACCATCCGGCCACGCAGCAAAATCTGGAGCAACTACGCCGATATGGCTATGAAATTCTGCCTCCCGAATTTGGCGAGCTGGCCAGCGGTCTGACGGGCGATGGACGCCTCCCCGATCCCGAGCGCATCGTTGCCCGTGTAGCCACTCTGCTGGAACGTCAGGCTTCCCTGGCCGGAAAACATGTACTGGTCACGGCCGGCCCCACCCGGGAAATGATCGATCCGGTACGCTGTCTGACCAATCCGTCCACCGGCACCATGGGCTTTGCCCTGGCCCGAGCCGCTGCTCGACGCGGTGCCCGCGTAACGCTCATCAGTGGCCCAACCCTGCTGCCCACTCCAGCTGGCGTCACCCGTATCGACGTCACCTCGGCGCAGGAGATGTACGAAGCAACCCTCCAGCATGCAGCAACGGCCGACCTTATCTTCATGGCCGCCGCCGTGGCCGACTATACTCCGGTGCAAACAGCTCCGTCCAAGCTCAAAAAAAACGCCGACGAGCTGGTCCTGCGCCTGCGCCGCACGCCCGACATCCTGGCCGAGCTGGGCCGCCGTCGCCGCTCCGACCAGGTGCTCGTAGGCTTTGCCATGGAAACCGATAATGCCATAGCAAATGCCCGAGAAAAACTTCACTACAAAAACCTCGACTGGATAGCCCTGAACCGCCTGAATGAGCCGGGTGCTGGCTTTGGCACTGGCACCAACCGCCTGACCCTCCTCCATCGAAGTGGCTCCCAGGAAGAACTACCTCTTCTACCCAAAGACGAAGCCGCCGAAGTTCTGCTGGATCGCATTCTGGCCCGGCAAGCCCAGCCGGCCGAGCCATAGCAATTCTTCGCTTGTCTCCCATCTTAAAACCCCGTAGCTTTAGAAAGAATGCACCAAACGTTCCGGAACCCATGCGGGAGCTGGTGCATGCCATCCGAGAAGCTCTGCTTCAAGAATACGCGCTGCTGGGCCCGCTGGGCTTCTGGAAAACTCCAACCCCTATGTCCGCACCGGAAAACCTCTCGGCTCATCAGGGCCTGTTCGGTCAGTCACAACCGCCAGCCGAGCCACCGTCCCCAGATCTCTATGCCCGCATTGAAGCGCTGATCCCTCCCGACTCACCGCTGCATTCAATGCATACACTGGAGGAAGTAGCCCGCTATGTGGCCAACTCCATCCTGATCCCCATTGATGCCCGACGCACGCATCCGGTCTTTGGCGTGGGCAATCCGCGGGCAGACCTCATGGTGGTTGGTGAAGCACCCGGCGCCGAAGAAGATCGTCAAGGAGAACCGTTTGTAGGGCCAGCCGGCCAGCTGCTCAACAAGATGCTTAAAGCCATTGGCTTTGAACGTGAAGTGGTGTACATTACCAATGTGTTGAAAAGCCGTCCACCCTACAACCGAGATCCGCAACCAGACGAAATTGAAGCCCACCTGCCTATTCTGTATAAACAGATAGCCCTGGTACGCCCCCGGATTATCCTGTGTGTGGGCCGAATCGCTGGAAATGCGCTGCTGGGACGGAATGGTTCGCTACGTGCCCTGCGGGGTAAGGTGCATGATTTTTACGGGCTGCCGGTTGTCGTAACCTACCATCCGGCCGCCCTCCTCCGCAACCCTCAATGGAAACGACTGGCCTGGGAAGATCTGCAGTTGCTGCGGGCGCACTACGATCACCTGAAGGGCTCGGCACCCTCTGACAAGAGGTAACCACGATGGCAGAATTCGAGGAGCGTCCCCGGCTGAGCATCGGCGAAGAAGAAACGCCTCCCTATCCGCTGGAAAAGCTGACAGGTGGACGGCGACGTTCACATGCACAGATTCATGCGCTGCATCGTCAGGCCGGACGTGTACCCCCGCAGGCCATCGAGCTGGAGCAGGCTGTACTGGGTGCCATGCTCATTGAGCCAGAAGCGATTCCTCGCGCCCTGGAGATCCTCACCCCTGAAGCTTTTTATGACGGCCGTCACCAGCGTATCTTTCGCGCCATCATTCGACTCTTCGAGCAGCACTGCGCGGTCGATTTGTTAACAGTTACCGAAGAACTACGACGCACCGGTGAGCTGGAACAAGCCGGCGACACGATTTACTTGAGCGAGCTGACCACCCACGTAGCCTCGGCAGCTAATGTCGAATACCACGCCCGCATCATTGCCGAGAAAGCACTGCTGCGTCGTATGATTGAAACCATGACGCTGCTAATCGGCCGGGCGTATGATCCAGGTGCCGATGCTTTTGAGCTGCTGGATGAGGTGGAAGCCGAAATCTTTCGGCTATCGGATGTGCACCTGCGCAAGGCTGCTCGCTCTATGAATGAAGTGGTCAAGGAGACGCTGGAACAGCTGGAAGCCATCCACGGACGACCTGGCGGCATCACAGGGGTACCCAGTGGGTTTCATCAACTCGATGCGTTGACAGGCGGATGGCAACGAGGCGATCTGATTGTCATAGCGGCCCGCCCCTCCATGGGTAAAACCGCCTTCGCGCTGAGCTGCGCTCGCAATGCCGCATTGCATCCACACTACGGTACAGGAGTGGCTATTTTCTCGCTGGAAATGGGCGCCGAACAGTTGGCTCAGCGCTTGCTTACCGCCGAAGCACGCGTCGACGCCCAGGCCGCCCGCACCGGCCGACTGCGCGACGAAGACTGGCGCCAGCTGGCCCGCGCAGCCGGACGCTTATCAGATGCTCCCATCTTTATCGACGATACCCCTTCGCTCAGTGTACTCGAACTCCGCGCCAAATGCCGCCGCCTGAAGGCCGAACACGACATAGGGCTGGTAATTGTCGACTACCTGCAGCTTATGCAGGCCTCCCACATGCCCCGCAACGCCAACCGCGAGCAGGAAATTGCCCAGATCTCCCGCTCACTCAAAGCGCTGGCAAAGGAACTAAACGTGCCTGTGATCGCGCTTTCCCAGCTCAGCCGCGCCGTCGAAACCCGCGGCGGTGACAAACGCCCACAACTTTCTGATCTGCGCGAAAGTGGCTCTATCGAACAAGACGCCGACGTTGTCCTCTTCATCTACCGGGCAGAACGCTATGGGATTACTGTAGACGAAAATGGCAATCCAACCGAAGGCATTGCCGAAATTATTGTCGGTAAACAACGCAATGGCCCTACCGGCACAGTGCGCCTGGCTTTTGTCCACCAGTATGCCCGCTTTGAAAACCTGACCACTTACTACGCAGAAGTCCCAGATACACCGAAACTTCCGGAATCCCCCGAAGGCGACCAGGCTGAAGCACCTCCTTTTTAATAACACCTCTCGGTTATCTGACACGAACGTTGTCCTCCTGCACCAGACGAGAATGCTAAACCTGCTACCATACAGTCCGGTCCACGTAAAAGGTACCCGGGAAATGTCAGGGGCTTTGTAACCCTTTCAGCTCAGCGACAACAGCATCCTGTTCGCACCATAACGGCCGCTTTTCTAAAGCAGTAAAGTAAAAAAACCCCGCATTTCCATAAAAAATGCGGGGCTTTCGCGAGGTGACGGGCGGATTCGAACCGCCGTACGGGGCTTTGCAGGCCCCTGCCTAACCACTCGGCCACGTCACCGCTGCTGCGCTTTCTTACGACAAAATAGACCGACCGGATCCACCGAGCGCCCCCCTAACGAGGATTTCTCAAGCGAGTTCCGGATAACGCGTCGCGTCTTAAGCCATCCAGATCCAAAACCGGCGCTGCCAGATCCGCCGTTGGTTAGCTTGTCCCCTTGATTAGCCCGGCCGGTCTGCCGCAACCTCTTTTCTCGTCACTTGTCTCTCAAATCTACAGGAACTAATTGTTGAGTCTTTCAAAAGATTTTGAAAGTACCTGCTGCGTCCACCCCCATGTTTTCATATTTTTTTAAAAATATATTTCCGCCATGTGGCCTTTGCTGCTCTGGTTGTTCCTCGGAGGGCAATCCCCGACAGTCAGTCCGATAGTGTATCGGCTGGTGTTGGAAGACGAGCCCATTACGCCGGCGACGGTCCGGTTCATTCGTCGCGGCCTGCGTGAGGCCACGGAAAACGGAGCGGTCTGTCTGACGATTGAGATGGACACGCCCGGTGGCCTTGTGGAGGCTACGCGAGATATTGTGCAGTTATTTTTGCAGAGTCCGATTCCCGTGGTTGTCTATATCACGCCGCCAGGTGCGCGGGCGGCTTCGGCCGGGGTGTTCATCACGCTGGCCGCCCATGTGGCAGCTATGGCGCCGGGTACGCATATCGGTGCCGCCCATCCCGTACAACTTGGAGGGGGGGCGGCAACCCCACCGGACACGGCCCAGGTGGATCCCATGGCTGAAAAGATCCTGAATGACGCCGTGGCCTGGGCCCGAGCGCTGGCCCAGTATCGTGGACGTAATGCCGACTGGGCGGCGCGGGCCGTCTCGGAAAGCCAGACACTGACCGCACGAGAAGCTGTTTCTCTGAATGTGGTTGATCTGGTAGCCCCTTCGCTGGACTCATTGCTGGTGCTGTTGGATGGGCGAAAGGTGGTACTGGATGGCGAGACGATTTTGTTACAGACTGCCGACGCCAGGGTCCACACGGTGAGGCGCTGGTGGGGTGAGCGTATCCTGGCAGCGCTCTCCAATCCGAATATTGCTTTCCTGCTGTTGATGCTGGGCTTCTACGGCCTGCTGTTCGAGCTCTACACGCCGGGCTGGGGCATCCCTGGCACGCTGGGCGCCATTTTTCTGATGTTGGGCTTCTACGGCCTCTCCATCCTGCCGGTCAATTATGTAGGGCTCGGTCTCCTGATATTAGGCCTGGGTATGCTTGTGGCCGAAGCCTTTGTACCCAGCTTTGGTCTGCTGACTGTAGGGGGGGTCGTGTGCCTGATTCTGGGAGGCCTGATGCTTGTGGAAAGTCCGATGGGCTTTCCACAGGTCTCGGCTGCCCTGGTGGTGCCTGTCGCCCTGGCTACAGCACTGATCGCGCTGTTTCTGCTGAGTAACGCGCTGCGCATTCAGCGCCGGCCGGCCCGGGTGGGAGATGAAACCCTGATCGGTCAGCTGGCCACGGCCCGAGAAGATTTTATCCCCGAAGGCGATCACTTTGGGGGCTACGTATTCGTTCACGGTGAGTGGTGGCGCGCGTGCAGCTCGGTGCCGATACAGGCCGGACAGTCGGTGCGCATTGAGCGGCGCGAAGGGCTCTGCCTGTGGGTTTCGCCGGAATCGCCAACCTAACAACCAACCTGCGGAGTGGCCATGCTTTCGTCAACAGGTATCGTGATCGGCATCCTTGTTCTGTATTTCATCAGCTGCATTCGTATTCTCTATGAGTATCAACGGGGCGTCATTTTTCGAATGGGCCGGGCCCTGCCTGAACCGAAAGGTCCGGGCATCGTGCTCGTCTTCTGGCCGATCGACCGTATGGTACGGGTCAGCCTGCGTACGTTTGTACATGACGTCCCCGAGCAGGACGTGATCACCCGCGATAATGTGTCGGTACGCGTCAACGCAGTGGTGTATTTCCGTGTGGTCGATCCCATGAAGGCCGTGCTGGAAGTAGAAGACTACCGCTACGCCACCACGCAGCTCTCGCAGACTTCACTCCGAAGCATCGTGGGCCAGGTGGAGCTGGACGAGCTGCTGGCAGAGCGCGAAAAAATCAACCGAAGGCTCCAGGAAGTCATTGATCAGCAATCGGACCCCTGGGGCATTAAGGTTTCGCTGGTAGAGGTCAAGCATGTAGATCTACCAGAGCACATGAAGCGGGCCATGGCCAAGCAGGCCGAAAGTGAACGTGAGCGACGGGCCAAGGTGATTCACGCCCAGGGCGAACTGCAAGCTGCAAAACAGCTGGCGCAGGCAGCCGCCATGCTTGAAGCCCATCCCATGGCCATGCAGATGCGCTTTCTACAAACGTTGGTGGAGGTTGGCTCAGAAAACAATACAACGATCGTTTTCCCGATTCCGCTGGAATTGATCCGGCCCCTACTGGCTGCCGAGGAAAAAGCGACACGGTGAAGGCATACGTTCAAAACAAAAGCCCGGAACCACACCGGGCCCGCGCCCCGGGCAGGGCTCGAACCTGCAACCGGCGGCTTAGAAGGCCGCTGCTCTATCCAGTTGAGCTACCGGGGCTTGCTCCTGTTGTCGGGGCGGCCGGATTTGAACCGGCGACCTTCTGCTCCCAAAGCAGACGCGCTAACCGGGCTGCGCTACGCCCCGAAACCCCAATTATGTAACATCGACACGCCCCACGCGGATTCCCCGGGGCGCCTTACTCACCGCACCTACACGCACAGGCTCAGCGAGCCTGTGCCACCTGTTTTACCTCATCAAGTGGGACCATCCGCTCACGGAATCGATACTGACCGTTGGGCTTCTTCTCAGCCACCACCACCTTGGCCATCTTTACCTGCTGTCCCCTGCCACGGTCCGTCCGCTGGTTCTTACTAACTTTTGCCATGGCTTGATGTTATTTCACTTCTCGATGAAGGGTGTGCCGACGAAGTACCGGATTGTACTTTCGCAACTCCAGTCGTCCTGGCGTGTTGCGCCGGTTCTTGGTGGTCACATAGCGTGAAGTGCCCGGTGCCTCGGTGCACTCCAGAATAACCTGCACCCGGGCTTCTTTCCCCTTTTTAGCCATCGCTCCTCACGGTTTAAATTTTAATACCCTGGCGACGTGCCTCATCCAACACTGCCTTAAGCCCCTTCTTATTGATGGTCTTCATGGTCTTGGCCGATACACGGAGCGTAATCCAGCGCTTTTCTTCTGGAATGTAGAACCGTTTCTTCTGCAGATTGGGAAGAAAGCGCCGCTTCGTTTTGTTGTTGGCATGGGAGACGTTATGCCCCGATACCGGCCCTTTTCCTGTCAGTTGATCTCTGCGTGCCATGACTCCGCACTTCTGAATCCGGAAGATTTTCAATTTAGCAACTGGGCGTTTGCCAATGCAATGCGCCCTGTGGAAGAAAGCTTTCCTTCTAAGCACAGGCTTCCGCAAAGGTTTCGCAAAAATGCACTCCAGACTCAAGATTGTGCCTCTCCTGCTACAGCCTCCGTCTAAGTATCCAGATGAACGGCCTGCACGGGCTCAATGGCTGCCGCGCGTGCGGCTGGATAGAGGGCAGCCAGTACGCAGAGCAACAGCGCAGCCAGCGTAATGCCTGCCAGATCGACTATTTCAATGGCAACCGGATAGGCATGGATCAGAAATGCCTCAGCACCCGGCAAAGGAACCAGCTGGAAGTGCTGCTGCAACAGCGCTAATCCTACGCCCAGCAGCAATCCTAACCCGGCGCCTGCCGTGCCGATCAATAGCCCTGCCAGGAGAAACACCTGACGTACCCGTTTTCGGGAAAGCCCCATGGCCTGCAACACCCCAATGTCCCGGCGTTTCTCGATCACCACCATGGTAAGCGCCCCGACGATGCTGAAAGCTGCCACGACCACAATCAGTGCCAGTATCAAGGAAGCCCCCCATTTTTCCAGCCGCATGACGTCGTAGAGTCCTCGCTGCAGATCGTACCAGGTCTGCACCCGATATCGCGTAGTGTCGAGCTGCTGCTCCAGATGCGTCTTGATGGCTGTAGCCTGTTCCACATCATCCAGGCGCAGCGCAATCCCGTCAATCCGATCTCCCATGTGAAACAGACGCTGCGCTTCTTCAAGAGCTACGAACACATGGCTTTCGTCGTACCCTGAACGCAGCTGATACAGGCCACGTACCTCGAAACGAATCAGCGGTGGCAGGGCCAACGGTCGCGTCAGCAGTTGTTCAAGCGCCGGTGCCGAAAGTAATCCGACCTGACTGGCCGGCTCGGTCCGACTCGCTGGCAACAGCCCCAGTCGCCGTGCCAGAGGCATACCTACCAGAATACCTGGCCGACCCTCATGCCGTTGCAGATCCATACTCCCGAAAACCCGTGTCGCCCCCATTGCCTTCAGCGCTTCAGGCTCAACACCCCGCACAATCACCACCTTGTTCACATCGCCCTCTCCTTCGTAGAGCAACAACGCCTTACCCTCCACATAGGCCGTTACCTCGGTTACATGGGGTAGTCGTCGCAGGTACTGTTCCAGCGAATCCTCAACCGCCATCCCCCCAGGCGTCACGCTTACAATACGTACATGAGGATCTACCGAGACCAGCAGATCACGCACCACCCGGTAAAACCCGTTCATGACCGAAAGCACCACGATCAGCGCGGCCACCCCTATAGCTACCCCCAGCACGGAAATGCCGGTAATGACCGCAATCAGCGTCACCTGATGCCGCGCCATCAGATAACGACGAGCCAGCAGCAGTCGAACATCCATGGGTCAGCGCATTGAAACAACCGGCAACGGTTGACCCAGCCGGGGCAACGGATCCGTAAACAGATCCTCCGGCAACACCTCCGGAAAAACCAGATTGTCGGTAAAAATGATCAACGGTGCATAACGAAAAACCTTGCGCGTTGCCAGACGCACCGGACCGAAGGGAGTTTCCCACGTCTGGTATCCTTCCCACCGATACCAAGCCGGTAGTGCTTCGGGATTGTCCCGGGCCGGATAGGCCAGTTGCGTAATCAATGCTTCGCGACGATCCACGTACAACCAGTAACGGAGAGCCGGCAACCACTCGGCACGCGCCAGTTCCAGACGAAGCACTTCATAGGTGGCTGTGGCCGAATCGGCTTCGTAAAAGCGCTGCACGTCCGGTTCGAAAAGTTGCACCGGTAGCAACAACCAGAATGTATCGTGAACAAAACGCCGATACGCTTCGTCCAGCAGGCGTCGGTTGGCTGCAGCAGCCAACGGCCGACCGTTACGATATACCTGTCCGCGTCGCGTGCGCACATTGAAAAGGGCTACATAGAGTGAATCATCCTGGCGTATCCACTCCAGCCGATACCGTCCGCTGGGCCGATGCCAGAGATGCTGCGCCAGCAGACGCCGGGGACCGTCGTGGGCCACGGCATAATCAAAACGCACATAGGGCAGCGCCTGCCATACTTCGGGACCGCCACTGGCCTGATAGACGCGGAGCGCCAGCGAGTCGGCTCGCGTATGCACCGGAAGTTCAATATGAGCCGTCGAGGGATCCGCTGGACGACGTACCTGACATCCCATCAGGCTGACCAGCAATCCCCAGATCAACGCCTGTTCGAATCGCATGGTAAGCACAAGTTTTCCGGAAAAGTAAGAATATATCTACGTCTGCGCTCCCTCACACACTTTATTTCCGAATATCCAAAGCTCCATCGCATCAGCCAGTCGCCTTTCTGAGGGTTTCGAGGACGGCGTAGCTCTGAGAAAGAATCGCTCCTATCAGCGCGGCAGCGGTGGAGAAAACGTCCGGTTTGTTCCTGTCTTTCGTATGCATCGGGAGTAACCGTATCCCATTCGCGTGCTCTGGAGACGTGTCCGTTACCGCGTTTTTACCCTGGAACTAACTGCCTGCTGTATCTTATCCGCCAAAGTACAGGGTTTCTGACTTCTTAAAGGCAGGCGCACCATGCAGGTGGGGAAGGTATGCTGGCTGGTTCTGCTGCTTCCGGTCTGGACGGTCCGGGCACAGCCTGCAGCCGATAGTAGTAGGACCGATCCTTACGGAACAGGCGCGGGCTTTCAGATTCTGCTCACGAATAGTGGCTTTGGACTGGGTGGCTACTACCACCGGCCTGTCGGCCGCTCCCTGAAGTTCCTTTTGGATTTTAGCCTGGGATCAGGAAAAGACGAACGGGAGCAGAAATTCTACAACGCGCTTACAGGCGCCAGCTACATTCAGAATAAAGCTAACTACCTGCTGCTTATTCCGATTCAGCTGGGCCTGCAGCGGCGTCTCTGGCGCGAGCAGATTGCCGACAACTTTCGCCCGTACCTCCAATTTTCAATAGGTCCAACTTTGGGGTGGCTTTATCCTTATTTTCAGGATCGTAATGGCAACCGGCGCTACGATCCTGAAATCGGTGAGCGTACCTACGACGTATTTCAGGCCTTTCCCAAAGGGCGCCTTCGCGCAGGTATCGGCGGCATGATCGTGCTGGGTGCTTACTTTGGGGAGAGCATACAGACAACGCAAGGGTTGCGCTTTGGCTATGCACTGCACTATTTCCCACATCCTATCCAACTACTGGAAGGTAATGCGCCACCTCGACGCTTTTTCGGCACGCCGGTGATCAGCCTGACATTTGGCCGTCTGTACGGCATCAAACGTTAAAGCGAAACAGGATCACGTCGCCGTCCTGCACGATGTAGTCGCGTCCTTCCGAACGCATAGCGCCGGCCTCACGCGCGGCTGCTTCCGAGCCATAGCGGATGTAGTCTTCGTAAGCAATCGTTTCGGCTCGGATGAAACCACGCTCAAAGTCACTGTGGACCAGCCCGGCGGCCTGCCGTGCTCGTGTCCCCCGTCGAATCGTCCAGGCACGTGCTTCCCTGGAGTTTACCGTGAAGAACGTAATCAGCCCCAGTAGCTCGTAGGTCGCCCGTACCAGCCGATCCAGTCCGGACCGTTCCAGTCCCAGTTCTTTCAAAAACGCCTGGCGTTCCTGTTCGTCCAGTTCGGCCAGTTGCGCTTCCAGTTCTGCACAGATCACCACAACCGGAGCACCCTCGCGAGCGGCAATCTCTCGAACCGTTGCCACGTGTGGGTTACCTTCGCCTTCCGGCAGGTCCGACTCCGCCACATTAGCTACGTAGAGCACCGGCTTCAGGGTAAGCAAAAAGAGCGAATGCAACCAGGGTGTTTCCTGATCGGTCACGGCAAACAGCCGCGCCGGAGCTCCACCGCTCAGATGATCCCGCAGGCGTTCGTAAAAAGCCAGCGCTTCACGCAGTTTCTTGTCGCCACTTTTGGCAGCGCGGGCCGTCTGCTCAATCCGACGTTCGACGGTTTCCAGATCCTTCAGAAGCAGTTCGGTCTGAATGATTTCGATGTCGCGTGCCGGATCGACCGACCCGCTCACATGCACAATATTCGGATCTTCAAAACACCGGACCACATGCAGGATGGCATCTACTTCGCGTATGTGGGCCAGGAACTGGTTGCCCAGTCCTTCTCCTTTCGAAGCACCGGCTACCAGTCCCGCAATATCCACAAACTCTATGGTTGTTGGCGTCACTTTAGCTGATCCAGCCAGTTTGGCCAGACGCTCCAGTCGCTCATCCGGGACCGGCACCACCCCTACATTGGGCTCAATCGTGCAGAATGGATAGTTGGCCGATTCAGCTCCAGCCTGGCTAAGCGCATTAAAAAGCGTTGATTTTCCAACGTTTGGAAGCCCGACAATTCCACAACGCAGCGGCATTGTATCCTTTTCGTTTCAAAGTGGTACAACTTTCGCGGCCATCTTCGGGTAAAAGCCAGCCGGCCCAAATCAGGTAACGTCCGAATTGTTCCGGAGCTGCTCCTTTGTGCCTATGCATCGTTTCACGCTGATAGTTTCCCTTCTGATCTGTTCTGTTTCGGTGATGGCCCAGCCTGTTCCGCCTGATCGAGGTCGCGTGCTTCAAGCTGGTCTTGCCGCTGCACCCGGGCTGGGCGTACAGCTTGGCTATATTTCACCACGTAGCATCTATACGCTGGAAGGTCTCTTCTACCTGGATGCTGCGCCCTCCTTCGCTGGGGGCGAAGGCAACGTCCAGCTATCGGTAGCTTTCGGATCCGCTTTTCGGGCTACCGGCCTGATTCGCACCATAGGCAATGCACCGATTTCCTACGACCTCGATATAGGTTTGCGCCTGGGACCTGGACTGCTTTTCACGGAAGCGGAAACACGTGCGCAGAAAAACCAGCAATTTGGCCTTTTTCTGGAACCTTTCTTTCGGTTCGTATCGGCCTTTGGCACCCGTCACTTTTTCTTTGGCGAAGCCGGACTGCACCGACCATTCTTCCGGATGGGGCTGTGGATCGTTTTCTAACAAATTAGATCAGATCCTGTCGAGGCACTGACACGAACGTGCGTTCCGGAAGTCGGACGGCCGTCAGGTGCCCCAGTCCAGGATGTGGATAAACGCATCCTGTATCGATGGCGATAAGCTTTTCCCGATTGATTGGTTCAGGAACGGGTGTATGTCCACATACAACAGGCTTTTCCCAGGCGAAGCGGAGTGCATTCAAGTGTTCCCGCTCCCATAAAAACAGATCGGTGTGAGCAAAGCGCCGCAGATTTTCGGCAATCGTCAGCTCAGGCTTCAGCCCACCATGGACGAAAAAGAAGTCGGGCGTGTCATAGTAGAGCAGCGTTTCCCGAATAAAAGCTTCATGTGCTTCGGGAATATGAATCCCATCGCCTCGATAACTGTTAAGCGTGGTCAGCCCTCCGTTGATGAACCAGAGATCGGCCTCACCGCGATCCAGGTAGTTTAGCATCAGGGCTTCATGATTGCCCCGTAAGAAGACACAGGAGATTTCCTCTCGAAGCTGCAATAGCCGTTCGATAACACTCCGTGCATCCGGCCCGCGATCGATATAGTCACCGATAAAGATTAGCTGATCGTCGCGTGTGGGCGCCAGACGGTCGAGCAAAACCTCCAGCGTACGCGCGCATCCGTGAATGTCGCCAATGGCAATCAACGCCATAACCTATGACTTCGACGATTGCTGCTCAGCCAGACGTTGCAGTAGGGTTTCCATACCGATGAGCCCACGTCCCGACTTTTTCAGTCGACCCTTTCGTTGCAGATTCAGAACTACGGCATCAAGCACACCGTTGACGAACTGTCCACTTTTTTCTGTGCTGTACTTTTTGGCGACCTCAATAGCTTCGTTGATCGACACTTTGGGAGGAATGTCTTCAAAGGCAAGCAGCTCGCAGATCGCCATCCGTAACAGCAATCGGTCAATAAGCGCAATGCGGGTCAGATCCCAATTCTTTACGTGTGCTGCGATCAGACGGTCCGTTTCCTCGCTATAGTCTAATGTTCGCAGAAAAAGCTGCGTGGCAAATTGAAGCGCGGCTCTATCGTCTTTCAAGGCAGGCCGTAGTATGGTTTCAATCACATGCTCGGCCGTATCATGCCCCACCTCGTAGGCATAGAGCGCCTGCAATACCCGTTCGCGAACTTCTCTCCGACTGTGCATTTTCCCAGGTGTCAAAGGACCGCTTTACATCAGCGTTGGTCCAATTCGCAAAACGTCGGAAGGTTCTGCATCGCTCCTGGATTCACCGCCTGTTTGCTCCCAAGTTGCATTGCCGAGCTCGCTGTGTCTTTCAGGTCAAATAGTCAGGGTCTATCATGCCGTCGTTGCGAACCGCACCACTTTTCTGGACGGCCCTCGCTCTAATCGCTGGCATTCTGCTGGCCGATGCCTGGAAGATTCCGCCTATATGGTGGCTACTCGGCACAGTGCTCATGGTGCTGTTGACGCTCGGAGTGCTGCTTATTGCCTCCAGACAATCTGCTCCGCTCTGGTTGATCCCTTTTTTGCTGGGTGTGGTGTTTAGTGGTGCCAGTCGCTATCAGCTCTATATCCCCCCACTCCGTTCCTTTCCTGTGGATACGCTGGCCATCGTACTGGTTGACGTGCAGGAAACGTTGCCCGCTGCTTACGGCCTGCGCTTCGTGGGCCGTGTACAAATGATGCTGATTGAAACGGATACCCTGTACAATCGCTCTTTACTGGATGTGCATTTACTGATTGATAGCCTGCCTGCATTCCACTGTGACGCCCGCATGCTATTGGGAGGCCAACTGGTTCCGCTGAAGGCGCCCCGTAACCCCGGACTACCGGATCGCACTGCACAGTGGCGGCGGCGGGGAATCGCTGCACGACTGCTCGTGGATAACCCCGGGTTGATACAGATACTGGCCTCAAAACCCTGCACCGGCTTCGCAGCCCTCCGGAACGCGATTACGCAGCTGCTGAAAGAATACATCCCCCGTCCCCAAGCCCGACATGTAGTGCAAGCTCTTCTACTGGGCGACCGATCAGGCCTTTCTCCGGAAGCGCGCGATCGACTGGGCCGGGCTGGACTGGCGCATTTGCTGGCAATCTCAGGCCTGCATGTCCTGTTGGTGGGTCTGATCCTCTATAACCTGCTACGTCCGTTACTGCTGCGTCTGGGACTGAGCTGGTGGGCGATGGAGTGGTCGCGTACGCTCCTGACCCTGTTTGTGCTGAGTGGCTACGTGTTGCTGGCCGGTGCACCGGCCTCAGCCGTTCGTGCTCTGGTAATGACCGGCCTGTTTCTGGGTGCCACCCTTTTCCAAGTCCCTTTGCATCCCATCAATGCCCTGGGAGCTGCTGCTCTGTTACTTCTGCTGGTCGATCCTGTTCAGCTCTTTGAGCCGGGCTTTCAGCTCTCGTTTGCAGCAGTGACTGGTCTGCTGCTGGGCTGGATGCCTCTGCAACGCCACTTACCTGCACTCCTGGTACGCCATGCCATGGTACGCTATCTGACCGGTACGTTCCTGGTCACGCTCACAGCTACACTGGCGACAGCACCGTTTGTGCTTTACCACTTCGGATACGTATCGCTGGCCGGTTTACTGTTGAACCTTCCAGGTATTCCCCTGGCGGCTGGCTCACTGGCAGCCGGCCTGCTTACCGTGCTGAGCTTTCCCGTCAGCGAGACGCTGGCAGAACTGTTCGGTCACGCGGCCACGCTATGTGCTTCCCTGCTGCTACAGCTCGGCAATCAAGGCGTTCACCTGTTCCGTCCCATCGTATTCCATCTTCCGGATCCGCCGTGGTGGTTGCTTCTTATACCGCCAGCGTTGCTGGGCCTGTTAAGCACTTTCTCTCGCGTACGCTACTGGTCCGGAGCTGTATTGCTCGGTTGTCTGAGTGCCGGATTATGGCTGAGTCCGCCTGCTACATCGCACCTAGATGTGCTGTTTTTTGATATTGGACATGGCGATGCTACGCTTATTCGCACCCCTGAAGGTCGAACAATGCTCATTGACACAGGAGGACGTCAGGGTGACAACGTGGCTGCACGTTGGAGCGTGCTCCCTTTTCTTCGGCGCCATGGGATCAATCGAATTGATGCCGTTTTGCTGACACATTCCGATGCCGATCATACCGGTGGGCTTCCGCTGCTTCTCCGGCAGCTCGACGTAGGGCGTGTGCTCCACAACGGTGCAACTGATTCTTCCGCACTCTCGCTGGAAATCGCTCATCTGCTCGATAGCCTTCAGCTCCCAAACCGTGCATTACAGGCTGGAGATACGATTTATCTGGATCCTTCGCTGGTACTGCAGGTGCTGGCCCCTACACCTGATGCGGACGATGCTTCCGATAATGAACGTTCTGTGGTTCTTCGGATGGTCTTTGGTCAAACGCGCTGGTTATTCCTGGGCGATGCTGAGAGTCGCCTGGAACGTCAGCTCGTTCGGGCCTATGGGCCGTTGCTCCAGAGCGACGTGGTCAAAGTGGCCCACCATGGATCACGCACCAGTAGCATCCCTGAGCTTGTCCTTCAGGTAATTCCTGACCCGACCCGTCCTACCTGGGCTGTGATCAGCAGTGGCTGGCGGGCCGTCAGCGACTCAGTTCGTACCCGATGGGAGCGCCAGGGCGCCCAGCTATGGATCACCGCCGAGTCCGGTGCTCTCTGGCTCCGGAGTGACGGTCGCTACATCTGGTCGGTCGCCTGGCGTCCGACTCAGTGATACAGGAACAGAGGCAGGGTTGTCTTTTCAATAAGGGCTGTGGTAGAAGATCCGAAGAGCAGCTTTTTCAGTCCCGTAGTTGCATAAGCGCCGGCAACAATCAGGTCTGCCTGAATCTCGTGGGCAAACTGTACAATTGCTTCTTCTGGATTACTCCCTTTTCGAGCCGTCGTTGTCACGCGAAAGCCATGCTCCTGCAGGTATTCCTGCACCAGTGAGAGCATCAGGCGAGCTTCGGCCTCGTTACCATCATAAACAGTCAACACTTCAAGGCTTACGTTCGTGCTAAAAGGCTTGAGCTGAGCAAAACGCTGCATGGTACGAGCGGCCGTATCACTACCATCGTAGGCGATCAGTATCCGAGAGATCGGACGATATTCGCTACCCACTATGAAAGAGGGCCCTACGCTTTCTCGGACGACCCGGACAAGCGTTTTAGTCTTTTCTTCCGGATGGCTGTAGAAGAAGTGAGGCTCCTTGCCTACTACGAGTAGATCATGGACTTTCATGTCTTCGAGAATGCGCTGGAAGGGAACACCTTCAGCTACGGTGTTGCGGTGTCGGAGTCCTTCTTTTTCGGCTATGTCGTCAAACGCTTCGATCAACCGGCGTGCTGTAGTTCGGGCCTCTTCTGTTAGTTGATCACGTAGCTTCTCAGCGTAGTACATGCTGCCGATGCCACCACCGCGAGCGCTGGCTTCAATCTGGCCGGTGTCTACAACCGCCAGACCAGTGACACTGGCGTTGTGCTGATGTGCCAGCTCGGCGGCATACCGAACAGCAACGTGGGTATCCGTATCCGGATCGAGTGCTACAAGAATGCGCCGAATCATAGGTGTCTGAACAGCTTGGGTTCTGGTTATGTGCTAAAAGTACGAGTTTTCTGGGGCCTGTACAACTCAAGGGGGGCGGGTGCTGGATGACCGATTGATAATGAGGTTGGTTTAAAAAGTTGTTGTACAGGAATAGTAACCCGCTGTGGAAATGTGGATGAGGAAGTTATGCACGTCGAGAAGAGGGGATGTGGAAAAAAAATCGGGGTATTCCACAAAGTTACACACAGCCATGAGGTAGCAGATGCATCACATTGGGATATGAACAGGACGATTTAGAACCTCTTATCCACATTTCCACGATAATGCACAGCTAACGGATTGATCTCAGCGTCTTATTATCCACCGCTATCCACAATGTGGAAAGGTGGGGACAACGTGAGAAGAGCACGGAGGGTTATCCACATGGATGTCCGGGGTAGATTTTTTCCCCGAAATATCCCCTCGCTTATCCCCATCTTTCCACAGGTAATCCACGGTAGGGACGAAAACTCACGGTTTGCCCAACAGACGGTACATTTCACGCTTATAGGCCTCAACGCCGGGCTGGTTAAAGGGATTAATGTCGAGCAGGTAGCCGCTGATGGCCACGGCGTGCATGAAGAAGTAAAGGCAGGCGCCTATGGGGCCGGGAGCCAGGCGTTCGAGCCATACAGTGGAGACGGGGACGCCGCCGTCGGCATGAGCTTTACGGGTGCCTTCATAGGCCTTACGATTCACTTCCTGGAAGGAGCGTCCGGCCAGGTAAGCAAGACCGTCAAGGTCGTCGCCCGTATTCGGGACCGTCAGCGACTCGGATTCGCGTTCCACCATAAGGAATGTTTCGATCAGATGGCGGCGGCCTTCTTGCACGTACTGCCCCAGTGAATGCAGGTCGGTGGAGTACTGAATGGCGTCGGGATAGAGTCCCTTGTGATTTTTGCCTTCGCTTTCGCCGAAGAGCTGTTGCCACCAACCGCCGAGGCCACTCAGATGGGGTTCAAAGACGGCCAGGAGTTCGATGGCATAGCCGCGTTCGTGGAAGAGATAACGCAGGGCCGCATAATCAAGAGCCGGGTTATCTTGGATGTCTTTGAGGCGCTCGCACATTTCTACGGCTCCGTAGAAGAGGGAGCGGATGTCAATGCCGGCTACGGCAATGGGGAGCAATCCGACAGGTGTCAGTACGGAAAAGCGGCCACCGACACCGGGCGGAATGACGTAGCGCCGATAGCCAGAGGCCCGGGCCATGTCGAGGAGACGTCCGCGAGTTGGATCAGTGGTAACGATAATGCGGCGGGCAGCGTCCGGAAAGTGAGCTTCCAGCCAGGGGCGCAGTACCCGAAAAGCCAGCATGGTTTCCAGCGTTGTGCCGCTCTTAGAGATGACGTTGACGTACACCGACTTGCCTTCCAGGTAGGCCAGTAGCTCTTTTAGATAGCGACCACTTAGATGATGGCCGGCAAAAAGGATCTCCGGCGTGAGAGGACGACCGGTGTCGGTATCAACAGGAGAACGAAACCAGGGACTCAACGCTTCGATGACGGCCCGAGCGCCGAGGTAGGAGCCACCGATACCCAGACACAGAAAGACGTCGGCCCGTTCGCGGATTTCGGCGGCTGTGGCATCTAAGTCTTCCAGCAGGGCATCATCTGGATCCAGTAGCAGATCGCGCCAGCCAAGCATTTCGTGGCCGGGTCCTGTACGCTCCAGTAGCATGCGATGGACTACTTCGGTCCGGGAACGGAGGACTTCGAGGTTGGGCAGCTCGAGAAAAGGCAGAGCAGTGCTGAAGTCGTAGCGTATCATGGCCATGTAGGATTTGGGATTGATTATATTGTAACTAATTGATTATATTGTAACTAAGTAAAGATCGGACCTTCTGGAGCGAGGTATCGAAAAATCATGCGCGAATTTATTTCGGTTGAGGAAGCGCGTCGGATCATTTTGGAGCAGATCTCAACGCTGTCGGTTGAGCGCGTACCGCTGGTGGAAGCGCAGGGGAGACGGCTGGCTGAGGCGGTGGTCAGCCGGGATCATATTCCACCCTTCCCTAACGCGGCTATGGATGGCTACGCGGTGCGCCTGGCGGATGTGCACCAAGTGCCTGCTACGCTTCAAGTGGTTGCCGAGGTAGGAGCGGGACAGCTGCCCCCCGAGACGATTCCCCCGGGCTCCTGTATTCGGATCATGACGGGAGCGCCGGTGCCCGGTTGGGCGGAGGCCGTGGTACCTGTTGAGTGGACAGCACCCGGTCCCGATGGCACGGTGCGCATCTTGCAGTCACCGACCGCTGGCGAGCATATTCGTCCGGCCGGACAGGACGTGCAGGCCGGGGAGCGGTTCTTTGAAGCGGGGCAATGTATTACACCGCCAGCGGTGGCCATGCTGGCCACACTGGGTGTGGCCGAAGTGCCGGTATACCGGCGACCTCGTGTGGCGATTGTAGCAACCGGTGATGAGCTTGTCGATGCAAGCCAACCGCTTACGCCTGGACATATTCGGGACTCGGCCGGTCCCGGTCTGGCGGCTCAGGCGCGGTGGGTAGGGGCCGAGGTGATTCTGCAACGACGGGTCCCGGATGATCGTAGCCAGATAGAGCAGGCGCTTGAACAGGCGCTTGAGGCCGATGTACTGGTGTTTTCGGGTGGCGTTTCGGTCGGGTTGTATGATCTGGTGCGACAGGTGCTTGATGCGCGTGGGACGCAGTGGCTTTTCTGGAAGGTTCGGCAGCGGCCTGGCAAGCCCATGGCTTTTGGGCTGTTGAAGGGCAAGCCTGTTTTCGGGTTGCCGGGTAATCCGGTTTCGTCAGCACTCTGCTTCGATCAGTATGTCGCGCCGGCCCTTCGATGTATGCAGGGAGCGACAGAGGTGCTACGCCCGCGGTTTTCAGCCATCTTAGAGGAGGCGACCCCCAAAAAAGCCGGCCTGCATTTCTTCACGCGCGGAGTGGCCCGTTCCGGAGCGGACGGGCGGCTGTATGTGCATGATACCGGCCCTCAGGGCTCCAACCTTTACCATTCGATGGTACGGGCTAACTGCCTGATTCACCTGCCGGAAGCCTTGGAAGAGGCGCCGGCGGGTCTTGAGGTGCAAATAGAATGGTTCCCCTGGACGATGGAACGCTGAGCCAGAAGGTTGCTATGCTATACCAACCACCAAACCTGAACCCTATCATGAACCGGACCGTTGGCTTGCTTGCCGGCC